>CALCCX010000530.1 GCA_937900165.1 uncultured Acidimicrobiia bacterium
CTGGTTTCCCGGTCGCCGATGTGCTCGAGGGCATTGAATCGGCGGCGGACGCCGGGCTCACCCCTGTCAAGATCAACGCGGTTGTCAAGCGGGGAACCAACGATCACACCTTGATCGAGATGGCTAGGTACTTCAAAGGGACCGGCCACATCCTGCGGTTCATCGAGTACATGGATGTTGGTGTCACCAATGGCTGGAGGCTCGACGACGTGGTGCCGGCCGTCGAGATCGTCGCCGCTCTCGACGCCGAGTTCGGGGTCGAGGCTTCCGAGGCCAATTACCCGGGTGAGGTGGCCAATCGATGGCGGTACAAGGATGGGAGCGGCGAGATTGGTGTGATCACGTCGGTCACTCAGCCGTTCTGCTCTAGTTGCAGCCGTGCAAGGATCTCGGCAGAAGGTAGCCTCTACATGTGTCTTTTCGCCGCGGACGGGACCGATTTGCGTGCCGCGCTTCGGTCAGGCGCCACAGTTGATGATCTGGTGGAGTTGATTTCGAGCCTTTGGGCCACCAGAGACGATCGATACTCAGAGATCAGATCGAGCCGGACGAACGACCTTACCAAGGTCGAGATGAGCTACATCGGCGGCTGATCGCACAATGTCCCATGCCAATGACGCGCCGCCCGTCGAAGGCTCGGCATATCGCGACTCCGCTTCGATCTATGACGTCATCTACGCGGGGGTCGGCAAGGACTACCACGGTGAAGTGGAGTACCTCAGCAGGCTTGCGAACAATCTGGGGTCGAACCCGTCGTCTTGGTTGGACGTTGCCTGTGGAACCGGCCAACATTTAGCCGGGTTGATCGATATTTTCGACGTCGAAGGGGTCGACGGATCAGCAGAGATGTTGTCGGTGGCACGGCGTCGGCTGCCGAGCGTTGCCTTGCACGAAGGGGATATGCGGTCATTCTCTCTTGGCCGGCAGTTCGACGTGGTCTCGTGCCTGTTCAGCTCGATCGGATATATGACAACCGTGCCAGACCTCCATAGGGCCGTTGCCAACCTGTGCAAGCATGTTCGGACTGGCGGCCTGTTAATGGTGGAGGCTTGGATTGAGCCAGACGAGTGGCGGGTTGGCGAGGTGGCCAACGACGTCATCGAGTCAGGAGGAATGACCTTGGTTCGGGTCGCCCGTTCGGACCGCAAGGACCGGCTTTCGCTGCTCGACATGCACCACCTGGTCGCCGGTCCAGAGTCGGTCGAACATTATTTCGAACTGCATGAGATGGGTCTGTTCAGTCGCGCCGAGTATCACGGCGCCTTTTCGGCCGCCGGTTTGGAGGCTGACCGCGACGAAACCTTCGGAGCGGGTAGAGGGCTCTATGTCGCCAGGGTCGACGGGTGAGCGCCTTGCTCGAGCTAGCGGATTACTGCCGTATGGTGTTCAACCAGTACGCCCGCTGGTCAGGTCGAGCTGCGAGAACGGCTTCCTTAGGCTCTAGTGTGGGTATATCCACGCTGTAGCCTAAGGTTCGCCGCGCGACGCCGCGAAAGTCACTGACAGTGACATGGCTTGAGCGGTTAGGCGGTGTTGAGTCGGTCGGCGAACTGTTGGACCTGATTGGGGAATTCGGCTCCTGCGGTTTGCAGTATCACTGGGTAGAACATGATCGAAAGCAGACCCTTGGGGCGCATCGAAAGGGTCATTGTCAGTCCGAGCGACCCGGCAGAGTCCTCGGCGAGTTGTGCCTTGATCCACCCGTTCAGCTCGCTGGATCTGATGTTCAGCTTCATGAGGGTTGGCGATTCGGCCTCGACGATTCTGGCAGACCCACGGACGACGTTCAGTCCAGCAGTTACTTTGAATGAATAGCCCCTTAGATTGCCATCTTTGTCGAGCGAGACCTTGGTGATTTCGTCCACGCCTGCGATGGCACCCCAGGTCCTGGGATCTTGAAGCGCATCCCACGCCTCACCGGCGCTGACGGTCAAGGGGCTGGAGTGCGAAAACGTGTCGGTCACCTCTCCAGGCTAGCCAGGCGCACCCAACTGATTCGGAGGTGGGTTAGCCTCATCTCAGAGGGACAAGAGGAGACGATCAGACAATGAGTGATACCTATGAACTGGTGGTTCTGATCTGGGTCATGCCTGACCAATTCGACGCACTCGATGAGTATGTGGAGAAGGTGGAGCCGATCATGCAAAAACATGGCGGGAGCTTTGTCACGTTGATGGAACCGACCGTCCTGCTTGGTTGGAACGAAGCGCAGCCGCACCAGGTGCAGGTGTCGAGTTTCCCCTCCATGGCGGCCTTCGAGGGCTATCGGAGCGACGCCGAACTCGAAGCGCTGGTACCGCTCCGTGACAAAGCGGTACGCAAGGCCGTAACCGTTGCCGGCAGGCGGGTCCTCGCCGCCAAAACGACCGAACCCGAAGAAGGGTCATAGCCTGAATCGACCGACAGAGCGGGCTGCCCGTGTCCGAGTCGAACCGATCCGGCGCTATCCTTGCGGCTTTGTCAATTCGGAGGTCCGGTGTCCGGCCTGCTTGCCTTTCATGCCCATCCAGATGATGAGTGCACATCGACCGGTGGAATTCTCGCGAAATACGCTTCTGAAGGCCGACAAGTTGTTGTCGTCACGGCTACTGATGGTGCGGAAGGCGAGATTCACAACTACGAGAATCCAGAAGACCTGAAGGCGAACTTGGCGGCTCTGCGCGAGGAGGAGATTGCCAAGGCGATGGCGATCCTCGGCGTCTCAAACCAACATTTCTTGGGATACCGTGATTCGGGAATGATGGGGGATGACGCGAACGCTCACCCGGAGGCTTTCTGGACCGCCGACTTCATGAAAGCTACCGCTCGCCTCGTCAGATACGTGCGAAGGTACCAGCCAGAAGTCATGGTGATTTACGACCCGTTTGGCGGGTATGGGCATCCCGATCACATCCAAGTCCATCGGGTGGGTCTCGCTGCCTATCAAGGTGCCCTCGATGAGAATCGGTTCCCGCTCGAGGACGGCGAGGAATTATGGATGCCTCAGAAGTTGTATTGGGCGGCATGGCCACGATCTGGCATGCAGGTATTTGCCAAGGCTCGACTCGAGGGCGGGTTCATCGATGAAGAGACCTACGAGCAGATGATGAAAGCGGGGGTGCCGGATGGAGAGATCACCACGGTCGTTGATGTCGCTCCGTGGCTAGATCTCAAGTTCGATGCCTTGCGAGCGCATCGCACCCAGATTCCTGACGACTGGTTCATGTTCCAGGTGCCAGAAGATCAACGAGCAGCAGCCTTTGGCGAGGAGACGTTCCAGAGGGCATTTTCGAGGATTGAGGCGCCATTCCGTGAGGACGATCTATTCGCAGGCCTCACGGAGATGGATAGCGGATAGGCGAGCGGCAACTCGAAGCGGATTATGCGACCGGTCACACGATAAATACGTCTGTGTCGGCCGGCCAGGACGTTAGAGTCATCGCTGGCCGTCCGGCCAACCCACCTTCCTACCCGGGAAACAAGAAAGATGCTCGTCGTTCGCGAAGTGACAATTGAGACGGGAGTCAGGACCCTTCTAGAAGGGGGCTCTTTCACCGTGCAAGCCGGAGAC
>CALCCX010000531.1 GCA_937900165.1 uncultured Acidimicrobiia bacterium
GAAGCTGGACTCGACTAACGCTGAGGCTCCAGACCGCCACGTCGATCGTGCGGTGAGGAAAGTCGACTTGGATGGTGAGCTGTCCTCCAGATGGCGATTGCACAGGCTGCACCGGAAGGCGGTTCATGTCGAGGATCGGGTAGTGGTGCTGCTGGGTGCCATCCCCATCGAGGTGTTGGCGGAAGTACCCGCGTCTGTATGCCAGGCCGACGCCGATGAAGGGGAGCCCGAGATCAGATGCTGATTTGGCATGATCACCGGCGAGAACGCCCAATCCACCTGAGTACATCGGCATCGACGGGTGGACCCCGTATTCGGCACACAGATATGCAATTGGACCGTCGAGAATGTCGGCGTGGTGGCGGTCGAACCAGGTGTCATCTGCGTTCATGTAGTCATCGAAGCGGCGCACTGATTCCCTAAACAGGTCTTGCACGTCCTCGCTGCTGGCCGACCTTTCCCATGCCTTTGGGGGCATGGCGCTCAGCATCTCGACCGGGTTGTGATATTGGTCCCACAAACTGGGATCGAGTTGTCGCCAAAGCCGGCCGGCCACCCCATCCCAGGACCACCACAGATTCGTTGCGAGATCCGCCAGCCGGCCGAATTCCGGCGGAATTCCGAGCCCCGACTTCTTGATGATCGGAATTTTGACATGCATGTGCTTGCGACCTCGATTTTGGGGTGGAACTGAGACAGGATAACTACGTTGGTGGGCTGCCTCGTCGACCCGGTTAGCCTGGCTCGATCGTCGAGGCAAGGGTGAAACGATGGCGTTTTCTGACGGCATTGCAGACTTTCGATCCGACACCGTAACCCGCCCGACCGAGGCGATGTTCGAAGCCATGGCTTCGGCTCCACTTGGTGATGACGTGTACGGCGAGGACCAGACGGTCAATGCGTTGCAAGCAGAATCCGCTGCCCTTTTCGGCATGGAGGCGGGGTTGTTCGTTGCTTCCGGGATCATGGGCAATCAGATCGCCCTGAATGTGCATACGAGTCCTGGCCAAGAAGTCATCTGCGTAGATCAGGCGCACATTCGAAATTTCGAGAGCGGCGGAGGCGCCGTCACCTCCGGGCTCCAGTTCCGTACGGTCCAAACCACAGGTGGGATCATCACGGCGCCAGACGTCAGCCGGCTCGTCGAGCAATCTTCGTACCATCTGCCGGACATCGGCATCTTGACGTGGGAGAACACCCACAACAGTTCGGGCGGGACGGTCGTTCCGCTCGAGGTCATGGCTGAGACAGGAGAGGTGGCCAGGGAGGCCGGGATCACGGTCCACTTGGACGGGGCGCGCATATTCAACGCAGCGGCATCCTCCGGAGTCGCCCTAGACGCCTACGGGGACGTGGTCGATTCTGTGCAGTTTTGCTTCTCCAAGTCGCTGGGCGCACCGATCGGCTCGATGTTGTGTGGAACGGCGGACTTCATAGCCAAGGCTCGCAAGGTCCGATCTCGGTTCGGGGGTGGCATGCGCCAGGTCGGCGTGATCGCCGCGGCCGCGTCCATCGCTCTCGAGCATCGGCACTCTCTGGTGAAGGATCATGATTTGGCGAATCACCTGGCGACCGGTCTTGCCGCGTTGTTCCCGGCTGCCGTCGATGCGGACGCCGTGCAGACCAACATGGTGATGGTCGACACCACCGATCTTCCTGGAGGAGATTCGGTCATTATCGACAAGCTGGCTGCCGAGGGTGTGCTGGTTGCATGTCTCACCCCGGGCGTTCTGCGGTTCGTAACTCATCGAGACGTGAATCGAGCTGACGCCGACCGTGTCATCGAGTTGTTCGAGAGTTTGTGATCGTGTCCCGTTCGGTCACCGGTAACGGCAGCAAATGACACGAGGTCTGAGTCAGATATGAGTTACTCGGTTCTTTTTCCAGGTCAGGGCAGTCAAGAAGTCGGTATGGGTGCCGATCTGTTTGATGCTCGCCCCGACCTCCTTGTAGATATGGCCGATGATGTTCTCGGTTGGTCGCTTCGTGAACTCTGTCTCGAGGGTCCCATCGAGCAACTTTCTGGGACCGACAAAGCTCAGCCTTGCCTCTATGCCCTGTCGGTTGTGCTGTGGGAGGAGTTCGAACGCTCGCTGGCGACGTCTGACACTGCCTTGCCGACCGCGGTCGCTGGACATTCCCTTGGCGAGTTTTCGGCGCTGACGGCAGCCGGCTCGGTCGAGTTTTCGGCTGGGCTCAAATTGGTTGCGGCAAGGGGCCTCGCCATGGCGACCGCAGCTGAGGCCGAGCAGTCTTCGATGGCGGCGCTTCTCGGTGCTGACGACGAGCTGGCCGAAAGAATCGCTTCTGATCGACGGGCGGATGGAGGTCGACTCTGGGTTGCGAATCTCAACGCGCCTGGTCAGGTTGTGATGGCGGGGTCCGCCACGGATATCGCCTGGTTGACAAATAACGCACGCCAGATTGGTGTCCGCCGGGTGATCGAGTTGAACGTCGCCGGTGGATTCCATTCTCC
>CALCCX010000532.1 GCA_937900165.1 uncultured Acidimicrobiia bacterium
GCTAGTGTGGGGCCCCCGGTGGGGGCGAGGGGGGCGGGTGGGTGGGGAACGGGGCGTGGGTGGGGGGGGGGGGGGGGGGAAAGCGGGGCTAGGGTGGGGGGGGGTGGGGGGGGGGGGGGGGGGCAGCGAACTCCCATGAGTTTGTGTGTGGCTGGGTTGTGCTGGGGGCAGGTTCTGATGGTCGGAACGGCCCCCTCCGTCTGCCGGCTGGCGCCGTCAGCCACCTCCCCCAACTGTACGGCTCGTACCTCGCCGCACGGGGGAGGAGATGTTGTTGGCCCTCCGTCGCGAACATCAGACTTGCGGGTCCACCTACACCAGCACAAATCCGCTGTGGCTGTGGCTCGCGTCGGAGCGAGTAGGCTAAAGGCTTCTCGTGCTCCTTTATTGGGCACAGCCGCGACCAGAACCAGGTCAATCATGAGTCCAGCGAAGAAATTGCCATTTTCGGTCGGTGACAAGGTCGTCCACCCACATCATGGCGCTGCCATCATCAAGAAAAAGGTGAAGCAGGAAGTCGCCGGTGAAAAGCGTGATTACTTTCAGCTCGAGATTGCGACCGACCAGCTGACCGTGTTTGTTCCAATCGAGACGATCACCGACACTATCCGGCCGGTCATCTCCAAGACTGCCGCCCGCAAGGTCTTTTCCCTGTTCAAGGACGAACCTTCTGAGGCAGGTAACAATTGGTCTCGCTGGTACAAAGTACTCAATGAGAAGATGACCTCTGGCGACATATATCAGGTGGCCGAGGTTGTGCGCGACCTTACCTTTGCCCAGCAGACGAAGGGCATCTCGCCTGCGTTGAAACGAATGTTGTCTCGAGCCAGGATCACCTTGATCAGCGAGCTCGGATTTGCACTCCAAGTCGACGAGGAAGAAGCCACCAAACGTCTCGAACGCGCACTGCCCAAGGCCCCTGAAGAGGAATAGCCAAACAAGGGGTAGATGTGGTCGTTGAATCAGTCCGGTTGCTGATCACGCTCATTTTCACCGCGATTGGCTTTCGCCTTGCCCCCGATGTCCTTTCGAGCGCCCTGCCGGATCAGGCAGAGTCTGCCGGGGTGGTCGGAGCAGTCGTCGGAGCAGGAGTCGGCTATGTGCTCGGCGGAATCGTCGGGCGCCAATTGCGGATTGGGATCGAGAAGGCCCCCCGTAACGTGGCGCCAGATTTGTCGGGCGCAGAGTTGTTCACGGGGGCGTTCGGAGTCATTTTCGGCATAGTGGTTGGTGCCGTTCTAGCCCTGCCGGCCGTATTGTTGTTGCCAGCCGTCGTCGGACTGCCACTGGCCGGACTCATCGTGTTCATCCTCGCCGCAGTCGGGGCCAGGCTGTTTGCCTCGAGAGCGGAGGATCTCATCGGCGCGGTCGGGCTGAAGGCTCGCAGTCCGCTGGTCAGCCGCAGCCTCGAAGGGCCAGACCGTTCGTATCTGATCGATTCCTCCGCGGCGATCGATGGCCGGATCCTCGATCTCGTACGATCTGGGCTCGTTGAGGGCCAGGTCTGGATCCCAGGGGTCGTGCTCGACGAATTGCAGAGCCTGGCGGATTCGGGCAATCAGACCACCCGTAGGCGAGGCCGGCGGGGGCTCGACGTGATTACGGCCCTCCAAGACGAACCGCTCATGGACGTCTCGGTTCTTGAAGAGACTGTTCCTGAGATGGCAGACGTCGATGCAAAACTCATCGCACTATGCGAACGCTCTTCCAGCAGGCTGGTCACCACCGACCACAACCTCGCCAAGGCCGCAGAGCTGCGAGGTGTGCTCATCCTCAATCCCAATGTGGTGGCCGAGGCCGTCAAGGCGACCGTCGAAGTTGGCCAACTCATGCGGGTGCCCGTCAGCCGGAAGGGATCAGAACCCGGCCAAGGTGTTGGATACCTCGACGACGGCACGATGGTCGTGATCGAGGGTGCGGCTGCCAGCCTCGGGCAGGAACTCGATATCGAAATAACTTCCACGACCCGGACATCCGTCGGCCGAATGCTCTTCGCTCGCGTTCCTGTGTGACAATTGCCGAATGAAAACAGTGGGCGCCGAATGGAAGTAGCAGGCCAGTCCATGAACACGTGGGGGATCGTGGTTGCTGCTGGAAGCGGCAGCCGGTTCGGTGGCGACAAACATGCGGCGATCCTCGGGGGAGTGCCGCTCTGGCGGTGGGCCGAGCGGTTGTTCGCCGAGGTTGGGTTGGACGGCGTGGTGCTGGTTGGCGACGTGCCGGCCGGAATCCCGGGGGGCGCCCGTCGTCAAGACTCGGTGGCGGCAGGTCTGGCCGCGATACCGAATTCTGCCGACATCATTCTGGTCCACGACGCCGCAAGACCGCTCGCTTCCAAGGGAATGGTTTGCCGTCTGCTCGAAGCGTTGGCCGCCATTGGCGAGGTCGCTGGAGCAGTTCCGGCCGTGCCGATCAGAGATACGATCAAGAGGGTGTCTGGTAACGAGATAAAAGAGACGATCGACCGTGCCCATCTGGTGGCAGTTCAGACCCCGCAGGCGTTCAAAGGCGAAGCACTGCGGACCGCCCATGCGCAGATCACGTCAGACGTCACGGACGATTCGGCCATGGTGGAGGCGATAGGAGGAAAAGTCCTGGTGGTCGACGGTGAACCCAGAAACATCAAAGTGACGTTCGCCGCCGATTTGGCGATGGCTGAGTCGTTGCTGACCGAGGAATCGAGGCGATGAGAGTCGGTTGGGGAGTCGACGCACATCAGTTCGGCGGCCCTCCGCCAATCTTGCTTGGCGGAGTCGAGGTGGACGCATCCAGGGGACTCGTGGGTACGTCGGATGCAGATGTGCTCAGCCACGCACTGGCCGATGCTCTGTTGGGAGCAGCGGCACTGGGCGATCTTGGAGAACATTTCCCTGGGAGCGATCCAAAGTGGGAAGGCGCAGACAGTCTCGATCTCTTGCGACACACCGTTGGGCTTGTGGGCGAGGCCGGCTACGCAATCGTGTCTGTCGACACAACGGTGATCTCCCAGAGTGTCAGGATCTCTGGCCACAAGGGCGCGATCAGGGCTACTTTGGCGATCGTGCTCGGAGTCGAGTTGGGTCAGGTCTCCGTCAAGGCCACTACGACAGACGAGATGGGTTTCTTGGGCCGAGACGAGGGCATTGCGGCGTTGGCGGTGGCGACGCTGGAAAATCTGGAGGTCTAGCCGGCGGCGGGAGGCGGTTCGGTCCTCGTTAACCTGAATGGCCTATGAAGGTCTTCAATACGTTGGGGCGCCAGACACAGCCTTTCGAGCCGCTGGTCGCCGGTAAAGTCGGAATCTACGTCTGCGGGCCGACGGTCCAGTCTGAGCCTCACCTGGGTCACGGTCGGTTTGCCGTGGCGTTTGACGCCATCCGCAGGTACCTCGTTTGGCGGGGCTTTGACGTGACCTATGTGCAGAACATCACCGATGTCGAAGACAAAATCATCGCCGCCGCCCAGGAGGCAGGTGTTGACATGGCCACCTTGGCAGCGGAGATGCAAAAAAAGTTCCGGGCCGCATACGACGCCCTCAACGTCCTGCGTCCCGACATCGAACCAAGGGCAACCGCGCACGTCGACGAGATGATTGGGCTCATCGAAACCCTGATCGAACAGGGGCTCGCCTATCCGGCAGGGGGTGATGTCTACTTCAGGGTCAGGGAGCATGATGGATACGCGAAACTGTCTGGGCGTGTTCTGGATGATCTCCTGGCTGGGGCGCGGGTCGACCCGAGCGAGCACAAAGACGATCCCCTCGATTTCGCGCTTTGGAAAGCGGCCAAGCCAGGCGAACCGTCCTGGGTATCTCCTTGGGGAGACGGCCGCCCTGGATGGCACATCGAGTGCTCCGCCATGTCGATGAAATACCTGGGCAACTCTTTCGACATCCATGGAGGCGGCAGCGATCTGATTTTTCCCCACCACGAGAACGAACTGGCCCAATCGGAGGGTGCCACGGGCAAGACCTTCGCCAAATACTGGCTTCACAACGGGATGGTCAACCTTGGCGGCGAAAAGATGGCCAAATCAACAGGACACACGATCGACCTCGCCGGAGCCATTGCCCGGTATGGGGGCCCGGCCGTCCGCCTTTTCTACCTGCGAGCCCACTACCGGTCGCCGCTTGAGTTTTCTGAAGAGCTGCTCGAAGACGCAGTCGCTGGTCTGGAACGATTGAGGGCGTTCAACCGGCGAGCGGGAGCATCCGGCTCAGCCTCGGCTTTTGTTGCCCCGCCAGTTGCCGATGCATTGGAAAGATTCGGGACGGCGATGGACGACGATTTCGGCACACCCGAGGCCCTTGCGGTCCTGTTCGACATCGTCAGGGAAGGCAACAGTCTGCTTGACCGAGGTGGAGATGCCTCGAAGCTGGCAGCCGCCTTCGACTCGATCGTTGGCGCGCTTGGCATCGACCTCCGGGAGCAAGGTTTGACCGACGTCGCGGGCGATCTGGAGGATCTGGCAGCGAGCTTGGGCATCTCCGGTTCCGACGAAGAGGCGACCGTCAGGGCGATGCTCGACGCTCGGGAGGTCGCCAGAGCGCAAAAGGACTGGGCAGCCGCAGACGCCGTGCGAGACGGCTTGGCAAAGTTGGGCATCGTTATAGAGGATTCGGCTGATGGCACCCGCTGGCATCGGCGATAGGGTCGAAGGGTTCCACGCCGTCGCGGAGGCGATCAAAGCGGGACGAGTGTATGAACTCTTCATCGAACAAGGTCGGGCCAAGCGGCCAGACGTGAGGTCTTTGGTGGACGTGGCGGTGGGCAGCGGGGTCAAGATCGAGACGGTACCGTCGGTGAAGGCGATGGCGAGAACCGAGGTTCCCCAGGGGCTGGTGGCCAATGCGTCACCGATCGAGCCTTTGGCCGTTGAGGATCTCGCGGCAGCGCACCGTGTCTATCTCGAGGCAACTGAGCGAAAGGTCGGAACGCACGTGGGACTCGGTGGCAAAACGTGACGAAGTTTGTAGCGAAGCCCCCACTCAAAGAAATACAGGCGGCGCGGGAACGCATCGCGCCGCACATTCTCCGCACGCCGCTGATCCCGCTCGAGCACGAAAACACCGAGGCGGAGATCTATCTCAAGCTCGAGAACCTCCAGCCAATCGGATCGTTCAAGAGATCGGAAGAGCACACGTCTGAACTCCAGTCACACTGATATATCTCGTATGCCGTCTTCT
>CALCCX010000533.1 GCA_937900165.1 uncultured Acidimicrobiia bacterium
GCAGATGGCCCGGGCATTTAGGCAGCGGGTGCTGTCCGAAACAGGACTGGCGATATCGGTGGGCGTCGCCCGCACCAAGTTCCTGGCCAAGATCGCCTCCCAGGTATCCAAACCCGACGGGCTGGTGATCGTGGAACCGGACAAAGAACTCGATTTCCTTCACCCGCTCCCCGTCAGGCTGATGTGGGGAGTCGGCCCGGCAACCCACGCGAAACTGGCCCGTTACGGGATCGAAACGATCGGCGACCTCGCCGCGGTCGAGGCTTCCAACCTCACTAAGCGGCTCGGCCCAGCGGTGGCCGGCCATCTCAGCGCCCTGGCCTGGAGCCGAGACCCGCGACCGGTGGTCACCCACCATCGGGCCAAGTCGGTCGGCGCCCAGAGCGCGGTGGGGAGGAGAGCAATCGATCACGAGCTGATCGCCAAGACATTGCACGATCTGGCGGACCGCGTCGGAAGCAGGCTCCGCAAGAAGGACCGAGGAGGCCGAACGATCTCCACTCGAATCCGATTCGGCGACATGACGGCGATCAGTCGGGCTTCCACCCTGCCATCGGCGGTCTCGTCGACTGCGGTCATCTATCACACGGCCGCCACCCTGGTCGCTGCCGGCCTGGCCGACCACCCTGACGAAACCGAGATCTCCTTGCTTGGTGTGTCCGTGTCGAAGTTGAGCAAGGGTGCAGCCCTTCAACCCGAGCTCCCCCTTAGCCTTGGCGATCCCCTGCGGCCCGGCGATCCGAGAGGCATCGAGGTACGAGCCCTCGACGCAGCCATGGATGATCTCCGCGACCGCTTCGGCAAAACAGCGGTAGGCCACGCCGCAGTAATGCTCGACAAGTCCCGCCGCTCAGTCCCGGACGAATTCCGCGAGTTGGCCCAAAAGAACGAGAGCTAAGCCACAGCCACAGCCACAGCCACAGCCACAGCCACAGCCAATTGTGCTTGAGCAAGGAGGCGCGCAACTCGCTGATTGCGGAGGAGGTGCCACCACTATCTCCTCCCCCGTGCCTATCGAACCCTGCGGGTTCGATAGGCACGAGCCGTACAGTTGGGGGAGGTGGCTGACGGCGCCAGGCCGACGCCTCGACTTCGTCGAGGATGCGGAGGAGGTGGTTCTGACCAGGTGTATCTGCCTCGAGTCCAGCCCACAGCCCCCTTTCTTGCGCGGGTTCGCCGCCCCCCTCCGGCCTGACGGCCTCGTCCCCCCAGGCGTACGGCTCCTTCGTCGCCGCACGGGGGGACAGATGTTCAACACCGCCTCGCAACAGATAGAGGTCCGCTAGGTCGGGCGCCCCGACACCTAGCGTGGAGGGGTGGGACGGATTGGGACGCTCAACGAGGGCAGTTTGCACGCCGAGCTGAAACGACTCGAGGCCTTGCCGGGCGACCGATTCGAGGTTCCGGTGGGTGCCTACGTGATCGACATTGTGCGGGGGGATCAACTCATCGAAATCCAGACTGGGCCTGCGGCGCCGATGGGACGCAAGTTCGATGCCTTGCTCGGGGCACACCAGATCAGGGTGGTACATCCTGTAGCCGTTACGTCATACCTCCACAGTCCAGACAAGCCTCCGCGTCGCTCGCCGGTGAAGGGAAGCGTGTATGAAGTGTTCGCCTGGCTGGTCGGGGTGCCGACCTTGCTGGACCATCCGAACTTCTCGCTAGATGTCGTCTTGATTGCCGAAGATCGCATCCGCGAACACGACCCGTCCATGAGGCGGAGGAGAGGTGGCTGGAGGGTGGTTGATCGCCGACTCCGCGAGGTGCTGGAACGCAACGAGTACCGCGTCCCGGCGGATCTGCTCACGTTGGTTCCGGCAGGCCTGCCAACGAAGTTCACCACCGCAGACCTGGCGACCGGCGCAAACATTCCCCGCCGACTGGCCCAGCAGATGGCCTTTTGCCTGCGAGCCACCGGGGCGTTCGCAGAGGTAGGTCGCTCCAAAGCCGGAATCCACTACAGGCTCGGTAGATGAACGAACCCTGGGTCGTACCCTGGGTTCCTAGGGTCGCTATAGCCTCCAATTCCGCCCCGAGAAAGTTGCTCAGCCGAATCCAGAATCGCAGCAAACGTGGCCATCAATCTCGGCTTTCTGCAGCGAGCACCATCGTGATGAGTTCCTCAAGGCGTTCAGCACCTTCCTGGCGCTCAAACCATGCGGTCAGTTCGAGCGAGACCGTGCCGTGCAGGACCGCCCAGAAGTTTCGAGATTGCCCACCCGCGTCCGAGTTCCTGAACACTCCCTGATCCTGTCCGTCTTCGAACACACCGGCGACGATCCGTTGAAGGCGCGAGGCGTCCGCTCGATCGTCCGGCGTGGGAAGTAGCTCCCTGACCCTCGGTCCGTAGATGAGTTCGTACATATTGGGCGCGGCGATCGCAAAGGATCGGTAGGCCTTGGCAATCTCGTGAAGGCGGACGCTCGGCTTTCCAGACCCCCCGGCTGCTTCGTTCATGACATCGGCGAGCCGTTCAAAGCCGTCCGCATACAGAGCAGCGATGATCCCCGGCTTGCCCCCGTAGTGGCTGTAAATGACCTTGGTGGATGCGCCGACATCCGCGGCGATGGCACGTACGGACAGCCCACGAAGTCCGTCGGCGGCCAGCCGCCGCGCCGCCGCACTGAGAATGGCAGCGCGAAGCTCTTCGTGTTGTCTCTTTCGATTCGTCGTGTAGTCAAAAGGCTGCGACACCACCTGAACATCCTCGGCTCGGTCCGACTTGTCTCACAAGGGTAGTAGTGTTTCTTAAAGCAACAGTGTTACCAGCAGAAGGAACCCTCATGCCCAGTTACTTCATCACTCATTTCAGCATCTCAGACCCAGCGGCCTATGACCGCTACGTCGAGGCCGTCGTGCCACTCATTCAGGGAAACCACGGGCGGTTGTTGGTTGCAGATGATGCGGCCATCCTGATCGAAGGAAGCCACGAAGAGGGCCGAGTAGTAGTGGTCGAGTTCCCTTCTCTAGACGCAGCCCGCGCTTGGCAGGACACACCCGAATACCAAGCAGCCGCCGAGATCAGGAAGTCCGCCACCCACACCCATTCGATGATTCTCGTCGCCGGGTTCGACCCGTCAGCCGTCTGAGGATCGGCGACTTGCCAGAGGCCGGCAATTTCACACAACTCGCTGAGGCTCTACTGAGTCGACCGGACGTGACCGAGGGCCAGATGTTCGGATGGTCTGGGCTCAAAGCGGGTCGCCGCTTCTTCGCGCTGACGATCGAGGACCGGCTCATCGTGAAGTTGCCTGCCGAGGAGGTCGAAGCACTGCTTGGCGATGGAACGGCAACAAAGTTCGACCCCGGGTGGGGCCGAATCAAGAAGCTGTGGGCCGATGTAGGCCCGACCCAGATCGATGACTGGGCAGGGCTCATGGAAAGGGCCTATCAGCACGTCGTATCTCTCGAGAGCCGATCCTGAGCGGATCAATAGACAGATGGCAGACGCTTCTACCACCGGAACCAGCCGGTCCCATGACCGGCAGAAGATGGGCTAGGTCAGCTAGGCGGCGAGCTGTCGGTAGCGGTTCAGGGCGTCTTGCCATCCCAGGAGTTCGCTGTCGGTATAACAGTCAAGTGTCGAGTCGGTGACCATCATGCCGGTGTGTTGAAACGCATAGATGTAGGCAGGATCAAGGCCAAGCTTTTCCATATCTGCAACGATCTCGGTTTCCAACCGAGGCGGGATGGCCAGGCTGGTACCACCTGCGGCCCTCCCACACGGTGTGTGCTGCATCATTTCCCCTTCACGGCCGCCGGTTGCAACAACCGAACGGCACCCGCACTCATTCCAGTCGCTCATGAAAACAGCATCGGCGCAAAACGCCAGAAATCTGAGGCCCGATTTTCGCGCTCTCTGTGTATTTCACCCGAAAGCACCACTCCGTGGGTCCGGTGACCCACGGAAAGTGTTGTCCCTGTGACATTGGGCGCCGTAATGTCACATTCGTGGAGCCGACCAAGACGAAAACGACGAACCGAATACTTGACGCCGCGCAGTCGGTCATGGAATCAGCTGATCTGTCTCGTTTTACGATCGAGGCTGTAAGCCGATCAGCGGGACTGAGTCGCCAGACCATCTACCGGTATTTCGAATCCGTCCGGACTCTCGGTATGGCTGTTCTCCATCGGCAGGAACAAGTATTCCTCGCTGGTTTGCAGAACCGGTTCTCGGCGGCCGACAGCCCAGCCGACGCCTTGCGCGATTCAGCGAAACTTGCCCTTGGTGTCTTTCGTCCGCTCAACCCGGCTAGGCATGGTTGGGGGCACTCGGCCGCGGCGAACGAACAATCCGCCAAACTCCTCCGCGAACTCTTTTCTGACCAGACCGGCCCGGCTGTTCCAGCCCATACAGTTCAAAGCGCAGCCGACACCTTCATGCGCCTGATCGAGTCGTACCTGCTGGCCCCCAACGGACTCACAGACCGCCAGATCGCTGACCGCATCACGGCAGTCGTTTTGCCGGCCTTGACCAACGACTGATCTTTCAGGTCCCGTCGCCCGGCCAGGCCATACCGCGTGGGTG
>CALCCX010000534.1 GCA_937900165.1 uncultured Acidimicrobiia bacterium
CACTAGCCGGTCACCGTAATGGTTCCGGTCATACCGATAGTTTCGTGGACATCGCACACAAACGTGTAGGTGCCTGGCGTCGAGAACGTGACCTTGAACGTGAACGTGTCGGTGGTCGGAGGCCCACTGCTGGCGGTCGATCCACTTGTAAATGCCACGTTGTGAAGTCCCGGTCCTGTCTTGGAGAACAAGATCGAATCGCCAACCGAGATCGTCCGCGACGACGGCGAGAAAACCAGAGTGTCGAGGATCGAGATGGTGAACGTTTGGGTCGCCTGGGTAGTGGAGGTCGTCGCAATGGTTGTCGTCGTGGTGGTCGTCGTTGGTGGGGGAATCATCTCCTCGAGGCCCAACGCCCGGCCGAGAAAAGAGGCCATCTGATCCCGTTGCACGCCGACGGCTGGGCAATACAACGTGCCTGATGTGTCACAGCCCAGAGTGATCCCATTCTCGGCCATCTGGTTGATGGCTCCTTCGTGGACGATGCCGGTGTCGTCGCTGAAGTAGTCGGTCGTGGCGTCTATCAGATCGGGCAGCGCTCGCGCGAGGAAGGTTGCCATCTGACCTCGAAGTACCGAATCACCAGGACCGTACAACCCGTCCCCGAGCCCGACCGTGATACCTGCGTCCGCGATGGAGTTGATGTTCGACTCATGCACACTGCCGTTGTCGTCGCTGAACCAGTCGGTCGACGAGGAAGGCAAATCCAACGCCCTGACCAGAAACGACGCCATCTGGGCACGAGTCACCTCATTGGACGGGCAGTACAGCGTGCCTGTCCCATCGCACCCGTTGGTGATCCCATCGGCAGCGATGGCTTCGATGTAGCCCTCGTGAACGTTGAGGTCGTCGTCGGAGAACGTGCCTCCCGGCGGGAGCTGCGCGAACGAAACGCCGCCCGTCGCGAAAACGGATACTGCCAGCAACGCAACAACGGCTGTCGCGCCCAGAGCGCGTACCGAGACCCTCATTTGGAGAAATCTCCTCCCTCCCGTACCCGTGTCTTATGACTATACGCAAAATCTGGCCGTCGGGTTCAGCCAAATTCGCGGCACCAAGGAGCAGACCTGAGGCACCTTTGCAACCGCCGACCGTAGAGGTCGAAGCCCTTGGCGGTGAGGGGCGTCGCCATGCTGATCTCCGGGGGCCCTGCGATCAGTCCTCCGGGCAACATACATTGTAAGTTTCAATGTAATAGACCGTCAGCTCTGAGCTGCGTGTAGTGACCAACCGGTGACGGCCATCGCGCCCGTCATCCGCAGCATCGTGGTGGACCGGGCTGGTACCTTGCAACGCTTGCAGGCCGGATCCTCCGAGCGGTCTTCCGGGGCAGCGGATCGAGCTAGACCACCTTCTGTTACCCTCGCAAAGGCGAACGACAGGGACTCAGGTGAGAGCCACCGCCTGCGGTACGTCGGAGTGGAAAACCTCTTGTTCTTTCCGCCCCAGAGGACTCATGCCAGCCAACGTTGTACTGATCTCGACCTACGAATTGGGCCGACAGCCTTTTGGCCTAGCCTCGCCGGCGGCGTGGCTGAAGGCGGTCGGCGCAAACGTATCCCTCCAGGATTTGTCCTTGCGCGAGCTAGATCTAGGGCCGGTGCGACAAGCGGATCTCATCGGGTTCTACGTCCCAATGCACACCGCAACTCGGTTGGCCGAGGATGTGGTGACCCGTGTCAAGCAGGTCAACGAGAACGCTCATATTTGCTTCTTTGGACTCTATGCCCCGATGAATGAGACCCATCTTCGAGCGCTGGGCGCGGACTCGGTGTTGGGCGGAGAGTTCGAGAAAGGGCTCGTCAACATCTACAAGAGCGTCACCAAAGGTCAGCGACGCCCCTACATTCAAACCGTGCCGAACATTTCCCTCAGGCGCGAAAAGTTCATGGTTCCAGACCGAACCGGCCTCCCACCCCTCGACCAGTACGCCCGCCTAAGGGTGACGCCGGACGTGTCTCGCATAGTCGGATACACAGAAGCCTCACGGGGATGTCGGCATCTATGTCGACATTGCCCCGTGGTGCCGGTCTACAAGGGCAGATTCTTTGTCGTGGAGCCAGACGTTGTACTCGAGGACGTGCGCCGTCAGGTTGCAGCTGGTGCTGAGCACATCACGTTTGGGGACCCGGACTTCTTCAACGGACCCCAACATTCGCTACGGGTCGTTCGTCGAATCCACGAAGAGTTCCCGGGACTTTCCTACGACGTCACGATCAAGGTCGAGCATCTCCGCACCTACTCCGACCTCCTGCCGGCCCTGAAGGAAACCGGCTGCGTGTTGGTTACGAGCGCCGCCGAGTCCTTCGATGCGCGCATTCTCGAGAAGTTCGACAAGCTCCACACAATGGAGGATTTCA
Organism: uncultured Acidimicrobiia bacterium; assembly: GCA_937900165.1. Taxonomy (GTDB): domain Bacteria; phylum Actinomycetota; class Acidimicrobiia; order Spongiisociales; family Spongiisociaceae; genus SZUA-232. Next base: position 2,361 of record CALCCX010000534.1, read on the forward strand.
AACTGGTCCTAGCGACACTGCGCGACATCGATCTCGCCTTGAACCCTACATTTGTCACTTTTACTCCCTGGACCACCGTTGACGGCTACATCGACTTCCTCGAGACGCTGGCACTCCTCAACCTGGTGGAGCACGTTTCTCCGGTGCAATATGCCATCCGTCTTCTCATACCGGCCGGTAGCAAGTTGCTGGAATTGGCCGAGGTCAGCGATCTGGTGGCGGACTTTGATGACAGCAAACTCCTGTACCCGTGGAAACATCCAGATCCAGCGATGGACAGCCTTTTCGCACAGGTTCTAACGCTTGTCGAACAGCGCCAGGAGGAAGAGCACAGCCGCCGAGACATCTACATCGACGTGTGGGACGCCGCGCAGTCGGCCAGATATGGTCAGTCACTTTCGTCGACCAGGCCTCCGCTCGACGACGTCGCCCTACCGGTCAACATTCCGTACATGACCGAGCCCTGGTACTGCTGAGCTGAGCCATCCCAAGAGCAGTTCGCTCTCATCTAACCGAAACGGAACGGAACGCGGAAGAGGAGCTTGACTCTTCCCCAGGGGAAGGCCCCAAGATGGCCGGCGAGGAGGTAGGAGCAGTGAATCTGGTCCCCATCGGGCGGTTCTCGAAGATGACGCGGTTGTCGGTGAAGGCATTGCGCATGTATGACGAGAGCGGCCTGCTTCCCCCCGCCTATGTCGACCCGTCGTCCGGATACCGGTACTACGAACTCGCCCAGGCGAATCGGGCGGAAGCGGTGAGGATCCTGCGTTCGGTGGACATGCCGCTCGACGAGATCCTGGCGATCTTGGCGACCGACGACCCAGAGCTGGTCCACAAGGCGCTCTTGGTTCACCGGGAGCGATTGGCCGGTCGGCTGGCAGCTCAAGAGCGCATGCTCACCTACCTCGAGTCCCTCATCCAACGTAAGGAAGGAATCATGCCCTACGAAGTCGAAATCAGTGAGGAAACACCCCAGCAGGTGGCCGCCGTCAAGATTCACACCAACCTGAGCCGGATCGCCAACGACATCGGCGCCGGTTTCGGATCGTTGATGCAGGCCATCTCTGGCGAGGGAGTCTCCCCTTCAGGTGCACCGCTGATCGTCTATCACAACGTGATCGACCAGGAAACCGAAGGCGATATCGAGATCTGCATACCGGTCGACGGTGAGTTTTGCAGCGACTCCGACGCCTACGGGCGTGAGCTGGAAGGCGGGACCATGGCCACCACCGTGCATCGGGGTCCATACGAGGAAATCGCCCCCGCCTACCACACGCTGACCGGCTGGATCAGCGAACACGGCCACGAGATCGCCGGCCCCCCGAGGGAGACCTACCTCAACGACCCCCAGGTGATTCCCCCCGAGGATCTCCTCACCCGCGTCGACTTCCCAATCCACACGGAAGCGGGCTGATTCGACCGGGCCGCACAGAGCACCAGACAACTCCACAGGTCCCGCAGACACCGCGGCCAGCCAGCCACGCCTACCCAGTTGAGACATCGGCGACGGCCTCGATGCGTCGAGGATGAGGTCGAGGCCAAACTCGATCCGCAGGGAGGGTCAAGACGTCGTCGGAAGAAGACGAGAACTAACGCGGTCGAAACACGTCTGCTCTGTGGTCAACGTACAGGACGCGGACGGTGCTGTCGGCCTCGCTGATCTCATACACGACGCGGTAGGTGCCAACCCTGGCGGAATGCAGTAGATCGGAAGAGCGTCGCGTAGGGAAAGAGTGTAGATCTCGGTGGTCGCCGTATCATTAAAAAAAAAAACCCCACACCACCACCCCCCCCCCCCCCCACCACACCCCCCCCCCCTCTGACTTCTCCTTTTTTATATCTCACGTACTATCATC
>CALCCX010000535.1 GCA_937900165.1 uncultured Acidimicrobiia bacterium
CAGAGTCTGGACGCGATGGCTCCTCCAGAGCTGTCGTAGGCGACCACATGATGATCTTGCCCGATGCCTCGCCTGCCGAACTCTTCCGCGAAGAGGTCTGGATCAGGAAGCGGATGGCGGCCAAGTCCGCGCGGCCCGGAGAGATCGGACTCGAGATCCATGAACACCGCCTGAGGGATGTGATCCTCGTCATATTCGCGTCGGCCCCGATCCGAATCGTCGAGGTACCAACGTGTGTCAACGACTCTGATCCTGTCACTGGCGATGTTGGTGGTGAGCCACCCAGCGTCGACGATCGCCTCCATCCTCACCGTCCACGGCCGGCTGAAGCCGCCTCCCATGCCCGCACGATCGGATGCCATGCGAGCAATAGCGCCTCGAGGGGGATCGGCAATCCTGTCTCTATTCGCATGGTGTTGAAACTCAAGATCCCTCCATGCAGAGTGGCGATCGGAGATCCGGACGGACCGAGACTCCAGCGACGACGTAGCATGGAGTCAACGGTCAGGTCGTAGCCGAACGCCCGGCCGGAGATTTGCCAACTTCGACCGCTCAGGCTGTCTCTGGTGGCTTCACCGATGGTCTCGCCCGTTTCATCGCTGAGAACGAGTCTCCCCCAGCCTGCCGGTTCGATCTGCCACTCTGACTCGTCGGTGAGGATGATTCTTGACGAGCGGTCTCGCACGCTTCTTTGCACTTTGGCCAGAGGCCCGTCCGGTCCACGGAATTCCCAGATTCGTGAAAGGAACGGGCTCCTGGCCTGGATCGGCCCCTTGACGTACCTGCTCATTGCTGGTTGTCCGATTCGCGGCGGGTCGTCTCGATGCGGTCGGCCATGTCTCGCGCGCTCGCACCCATCGCTTCGACCAGTGAGGAGACGGCGCTCTTCGTCATGGTCTGCACCTCCTCGTCGGTCCAAGCCGCGCCGATGCTGCGCCCAGCTCGCCCCGCCGCGGCAATGAACTCCTGTATAGCGTCCTGGGATGTTGTTCCAGGTTCGGAGTCTGCCAGTTCGAAGAATGCGCGCACCCTTTTTCCGAGGTCTGTGAACTCGCTTGTCACCTGCTTCCAGGCTTCCTGTGTTTCCATCTCTTCACTCGGTCCCAATTGCGCGGATTCGCTCTGTGCACCTGCCAGGGCCTCCTCGGCCCCCTCTTCTCCGGGGCGGTCACGGTCACCAGTGGTCATTGGTAAACGGCCTCCTACTATTGGCAGCGTGCTTCTCCACTTGCTAGATGCTACTTACGAGTTGTACCGGGCGTATTTCGGGTTTCCGAATCGGCTTGCACCAGATGGTCGTGAGGTTGGCGCCACCTACGGAATCGTTGAGACGACCCTTTCGCTGCTCAGGGAAGATGGGGTGACTCACCTTGGCGCGGCCACGGACACGGTGATCGAATCGTTTCGCAACGACTTGTTCGATGGTTATAAGACCGGAGAGGGCATGGAGCCTGACCTCTGGAGCCAATTTCCTCTAGCCGAGCGCGCCCTGCGGATAATTGGGGTGACCGTCTGGCCGATGAGGGAATTCGAAGCGGATGATGCTTTGGCCACAGCTGCCCTGCGCTGGGCGGACGATGTTGACAAGGTGGTCATTCTCAGTCCTGACAAGGACCTCATGCAGTGCGTGGTTGGTGATGCGATTGTGTCGTACAACCGGAGGGAGCGCCTCGAGGTTGACGAGGAAGGAGTGATCGCCAAGTTCGGCATCGAGCCTCGATCAATCCCCGACTATTTGGCCCTGGTGGGGGACACTGCGGACGGAGTCCCCGGGATCAAGGGTTGGGGAGCGAAGTCTTCGTCGACCCTCATCGCCCGTTACGGAAGACTCGAGCGGATCCCATCCGATCCGACAGATTGGGACGTCACGGTGAGAGGTGCGGCTCGGTTGTCCGAGAATCTCGAAGCGAACCGCGAAATGGCCACGCTGTATCGCACCCTCACGACCCTGCGCCGAGATGTTCCCCTCGAAGAGACGCTCGAAGATCTCGAATGGAAGGGTGTGCATCAGTCGGCGTTCGTCGAGCTGTGCGACGAGCTCGGTTTCAACGACATCAGAACGAGGCCGCACCGCTGGCAATGAGCCAGCCAGAGGACCGCCGGTTCGAGGCGAGGAGGACCAGGTCGGTAAGTACCGAGAAAACTCGCTTCCGTGGTGACCAGGGAATCTGTGCGGGTCCGCGGCGGGGTTCAGGTCAGTTCGTTCTCGAGGATCGAGCTTGCAGCGTTCCAACCACTCATTCCATGTGCCCCGCCGCCTGGCGAGGTCGCCGCGGAGCAAAGGTATACGCCGGGAACGGGAGTGCGGTAGGGGTCAGACGACCAGATCGGACGTCTGAAGATCTGCAAGCCCCTGGTGGCGCCTGTCGCGATGTCGCCGCCTCGAAAGTTCGGATTGCGATGTTCGAGATCTGAGGGGCGTTCGATCGATCTGGCTGTCACGACCTTGGCGAAGCCGGGAGCGAAACGCTCTATTTGGCGCTCAACGGCATCGAGGTGGTTTGACTTGTCGCCGTTCGGCACATGGCAGTATGCCCAGGCGGTGTGACGCCCCCCTGGTGCCCGGTCCGGATCGGCGACGGTGGGCTGGCCGAGTAGCACGAAAGGGCGGTCGGTCACGCTCCCTGCCCAAGGTGCCCTTTCGGATGCAGCCACCTCTTCGAGGGTTCCACCCAGGTGCACGGTGACGGATTGTCGGCATTCGGTGGCCCGCCAAGGGATGGGAGCGTTAAGCGCATAGTCGACTTTGAAAACCCCGGGGCCGCTCTGGAACCGACGTAGAGAGCGCCGCCATCGCCCGGTCAGACTGGTGCCGTAGAGATCGAGGAGAGTCTGCGTGCCGGTATCCAGCACAGTTATCCGAGCCTTGGGTAGATCGGGTCTACTTGTGACGTGGTGGCCAGTCCTGATCTCGCCTCCGCTTCCCATGAGCTTGGAGATCAGCGCATCGGCGATGGATTGACTGCCGCCTCTTGCCACCGGCCAGCCCCCAACGTGGGCCAGAGCCCCGAGTATCACGGGTGCCGCGGAGGTGGCGAAGCCGTTGAGTGGCGCCACAGAATGGGCGGCGAGGCCGGCCCAGAGCGCCCGGCCGGCTGGGGTGTCGAACCGGCGGGCGGTGGCAGTGGCCGGGAGGAGCGCGGTGGCCAGGCGAGCCATCCGAAAGGGGTGGCGAGGGCGGCGGAGAATCGGGGACAGCAGATCGTTGGCAAGCTCGTCCCAGTGCGAGGAGAGGCCTCCGACGGCCCTCGCCCAACTGGTTCCGTCCTCGCCGAGTGCCTCGATCGTGTCGTCGAGCGAGTAGTAGACGGCAGCCGCGGTCCCGTCGTCAAACGGGTGGGCGATCTGCACAGGAGCCTTTAGCCATTCGAGGCCGTCTCTCTCGAGCCCGAGAGCTGCGAAGGCGGGGGAGGCGGCGCCAAGGGGATGGACCGAGGCGCAGTGGTCGTGGATGTAGCCAGGAGCGACCAGCTCTCCTGAACGCAATCCGCCGCCCGGTTCGTCTGCCTGCTCAAGGACGACGACCCTGGCACCTGCCTGTGCCAACCGGACGGCTGCCACCAACCCATTAGGCCCAGAACCCACGACGACTACGTCTGGACTACTCAACCGATCGGCTCATCACCTGATTATCTCAGACCGGCGCAGGGCCGGCGCCAGCCTAGGCCGTGACCGAATTAGACCGGATCGAGGGCTGAGGGGTCAGTGATTTGTTCCATGAACTCTGGATAGGCCTCCGCGCCGTGTTCCATGTGGTCCAGGCCGGCCATCTCCTCCTCCGCGCTCACCCGGAGTCCCCACACCTTGGCGATCACCCGGAATACGATGCTCGAAGTGATGAACGTCCAGGCGACGATCGCCAGTACGCCGACCGCTTGGGATCCGAGCTGAGATAATCCGCCTCCGTAGAAGAGTCCTTCGATTCCCTCGCCGGTGGAAAAAAGTCCGACGGCGAGCACCCCCCAGATTCCGACCACCCCGTGGACCGAGATGGCGCCGTCCAGAGCGTC
>CALCCX010000536.1 GCA_937900165.1 uncultured Acidimicrobiia bacterium
ATAACGTGAGGGTATAGTATATAGCATGGATGTAACAGAAACTATAATATCAATAGTATCGTCATCATTCTCGAAAATATTTAGTGTGGTTTGTTATTTTTGCTCTTTTTTTTTTTAATGATCCGGCGACCACCGAGATCTACACTCTTTCCCTACACGACGCTCTTCCGATCTTGTGGCGCAGATCTCGTACCTGCTGGGTTACGAAGAGGCGACGTCGTTCGGGCGAGCCTTTGCCGGCTGGACCGGGATGAGCCCACATCGACTCCGAGCTGGCCCATCTTGACTGAGCCAGAGTCGACCGAATCAGGGACGGTCCCAGCGCGAGACAGTGTGGGGGCCGCAATCTCCTCGTGGTTCCGGAGCCCGCCACGGGCTCATGGCGAGGTGAACGATGACCGCGTCGTCAGCTTCCTCGAGCTGTTCTATGACCTGGTATTCGTAGTGATCATTGCCCGGATCTCCCACACCCTCGCGGGCGATGTGAGCTGGATTGGGATTCGCAACTTCGCCATTGTGTTCTCGCTCATCTGGATTGCCTGGATCAACGGGTCGATGTACCACGAGCTTCACGGACGAGAGGACGGACGCCACCGCAGCTCCATCTTTGTGCAAATGGCGCTGCTTGTGGTTTTGTCGGTCTACGCCGCGGGAGCGGCTGATGACCCCAGCGATGGCCGAGGCTTTGCGATCGTGTACGCAATTCTGCTGACGGTCGTGTCGTTGCAATGGTTCGGCTTGCGTCGCCACGACAGCCCCGAGATGGCGACCATGACCGGTCAATACGTAGCTGGGCTTGCACTCATCATTGGAATCGTGATTGTGAGCGCACTCGTCAACTCCCCCAGCACAAGACTGGCGTTGTGGGCGGGCGTTGTTGGAGTGACCGTGGTTGGAATTGCCGCCCAGGCGATCGGCAACAACGCCACAGTGAGCGAGGCGCTGCGAGTTACCGAGTCGATGGCAGAACGGTTCGGGCTGTTCACGATCATTGTGCTTGGCGAGGTTGTGGTCGGTGTCGGCGATGGGTTGGCCGAGACCGAACGAACCGGGCGGGCGATCGCAACCGGGATGCTCGCTCTCAGCATCGGCTTTGGATTCTGGTGGAACTATTTCGACTTTCTCGGCCGTCGCCAGCCACGTAATGGTCTTCGAACGCGAATGCTCTGGGTCTACGGGCACTTTCCTCTTGGGCTGGCCATAGCGGCAGCGGGGGCCGGGATGGTCAGTCTTATCGAGCACGCCGCTGAGAGCCGCACACCCACCGACACCTCATGGCTGATCGCCGGCGCAACCGCCGGAATTTTGGCCAGCCTCGCCATCCTCGTGACCACGATGCCCCACCATCCAGGCCGTCGACTCGTTCCCTACACGCTCGCCGCAGGAGCGGTGATCGCGCTGATTCTCGGCGCCCTACGGCCTGCTCCTGTGGTGCTTGCCGCGTCGCTCAGCCTGGTCCTGGTAGCGGTATGGGTCGAATCGTTCATTCGACATGCCAGACATGGCACGTCCATGGTCGAACACTGACCAGCCCTTCTCGCCGGGTCCACGCCCTCGTGGCCACCAGCCCGGCAACGTGCGTATCCGTGCTCCCTGGGCCAGGTGAGCATAACGCCCACAACGTCTTACCTTCGAAGATGTCGTGGGTCTGATTTGGACTTGTCCACACATATCCGCCGGTGGCCACTATGCCCGCTGACCTGGGGGAACGCGGACTGCTGCTGACCACTGGTTACTGCTGTTCATCCCTACTCCAGCGCGAAAGTAGGGATGGCCGGATGCCCGACGATGTTCTTCGGTCAGACCTCCGGCAGCGATTCCTGGACCGCTCGGAGCTGTTCGAGCAGCGCTCGAAGGTCCTCAGACGCTACAGCAACAACAACCTCCGTCTCGATCGACCAGTACCCGTGCACAAGCCGATTCCGGAGTCGAATCGGATCGCTCCAGATGACCTCACTCCGGGACGCCTTGAGCTCGGCGGAGACTTGACCGGCGGCCTCGCCCAGTACCGTCAGATTCCAGAGAACCGCCTCACGCCGAAGATCGTCGGCATCGAGGTCGCCGGCATCGCGATCACCGACAAGTTCGACGACCCGCGCAGCCGCATCGATCATCTCCGCGAGGAGTAGCCGATCACGCTGCATAGACTAGGACCGCGTCCGCCAGGACACGGTCTCGCATCATGGGATGCACGGCATTCTTCGAGATAAGGTCGATGGTTCGCCCGAACAGATCGGCTAGAGAGTCTTCGAGATCGAACAGATCGAACCCGAGGTGCACCCCGGGGGCCAGTTCGTATAGAAGATCAATGTCGCTGTCGGGCGCAGCGTCGCCTCGAGCCATCGAGCCGAACACAGCAAGTTCGGCGACACCGAAGCGCCGGCACAGCCGCTCCAACCGCGCGTCGTCCACCACCTTCCCATCCATCTCGATGATTCCGGCAACAGCCATGGGACCCATTGTCGCACCAACCGCCGCGAACGCACAGCAACCGGTAGCAAGACTCTGCGTTTTGCGAGTGGTCAGGTCGAGCCGGTCGCTCAGCCGCCGTATGATCGATCAGGTGCCCGAGATCGCTACTGGCGTCGCTCGATGGATCGAGTCCTATACCAACGCCCGAATTGAACGGACAGAGCGCCTCGTTGGTGGGATGTCGTCAGATATTCATCGCTGCTGGTGTGACGATGGTTCCACCTTCGTCCTGCGACACATTTCGAATCGCGAGTGGCTTGCTCGCGAGCCGGACCTCGTGACGCACGAAGCCATAGCGCTCGAGTTGCTTGTCGGGTCTGATATTCCCGCGCCACGTCACGTGGCCTCCGACGCCCGGGCGGGGCTCCTGCTGATGACGTTTCTTCCCGGGGTCATCTTGACGGGTGCCGACGAGTTGCGAGCGAAGTCCGGAGCCCTCGCCGACCTCGCAGCCAGGATCGCGACGGTCGACCTGTTGGACAACCTCGAAGTGACTTCTTGGGCACCATTGACGGGGTGGAGATATGCGGAGGGAATCGTTCGGGACGGCGGGACCCTGGACCCCATCGCGAGAGTGCGGCGCAACAACGGCCAGTTCCCCTTCTCTTGGTGCGAGGACCATTCGAACGGCCACGACTATTTGCTCTGTGGCGAGGACTACCAGGGCCAGACGATCATCGAACTCGACACCGGTCGGCGCAATGACCACTTGGCCGATCAGGCTGAGCCGGGCTTCAGCTTCTGCTGGGCTCAGCACTACATCACCCCGAACGAGGACATCCTTATCGTGGACGGCTGCTTCTGGGCATGCCCCTACGAACTCGTCGCGTTCGACTTCTCGCGACCTCTCGACTTGCCATACCCGGAGATTCATCGCTGGAGCGGAGAGATCGCAGAGAAGTCG
>CALCCX010000537.1 GCA_937900165.1 uncultured Acidimicrobiia bacterium
TCGAGGATGCGTTGCTCGCGCACATCGGGCGACACATCGCCTGTCACATCGCTGGACCCTTGTTCTAGGAGCGTGTCGAACATGTGTTCGATGATACCAGACCACCGCGACACAAAACAGAGGTCTGACCAGCGAAAACGAAGATTTCTGACGTCCTCAGCGGAACATGTCCTCGAGGCTTCGCGGACCAGGTTGGTGGCTCGGCCATCACCTCTCGGGTCTCGACGCTTCTGACAACCGTGGAAGTGGTGACGGTGAAGGTGTGCTCGTCTCAACGATCGTCAAGGCGCTGGGCCTTTGCGACGGTCTCAGCTGCCCTAAATCGGCGGTAGCCTGCCCCAATGCCCATGCAAGCCGTCGTGATCGAGTCCGCCAAGACCAACTCAGCCGGTTTCATGGCCGAAGCAGCTACTGAGCACGGCTACCGGTTGGAGCAGGTTGTCGTCGACGGATCCGCGCAGTCGTTCCCTGACCCCGAGGGGATCGATCTTCTTCTGATCACCGGGTCCGAGGAACACTGGTACGAGATCGCCGACCATCCCCATCTCCAGGCCGAACTGACTTTCATACAGGCGGCCATGAACGCCGGATCGAGAGTCCTCGGGATGTGCTTTGGGGGCCAGGCCCTCGCCCTCGCCCTCGGCGCCGAAGTTTTCGACAACGGCAGTAGGGAGATCGGCTGGATCAAGGTCAACACCAGCGACCCAAACCTCATTTCTCCTGGTCCCTGGTTCGCATGGCACGAGGACGCCTTCAGCCTCCCGCAGAATGCAAGACTTCTCGCCTGGAACGAATTCGGCGTTCAAGCGTTCGCCCACGGCCGACACCTCGGACTCCAGTTCCACCCGGAACTCACTCCCGAGATGTTGACGGGATGGGCACCCGACCTCCCCGCCCAAGTCGATGGCGAAGCCCTCATGGCGGAAACTGCCGGTGAAGCCGCCCGGGCGAGAGATCGCGCCTTCGCCCTGTTCAAAATGTTCGAATCGCTCGGGGAGACCAGATGAAACCTGTGATCGCAGTGACAATGTGGCGCCAAACACTGCCAACTGCCCTTGCAGATGAAACAGAGCTACACACTCTTTTTGAGGGTTACACGAGAGCTTTGGACGAGGCCGGAGCGCTGTCGATCCTGATCGGCCACCTGGATCCCGAAGATGTCGACCAGGTTCTCGATCGGGTGGATGGATTGTTGGTGACCGGCGGCGGAGACCTCGATCCGGTAACCTACGGCCAGGCGAACACCAACTCGACCCGCATCGAATCCGGAGTCGATGCACGCGACATTGCCCTCATCCGAAGGGCGAGGGCACAACAACTGCCGGTGCTGGGCATATGCCGAGGGCTGCAGGCGATCAATGTTGCGTTGGGAGGTACGCTCAGCCAGCACGTGCTGGGCGGCCAGGACCGTTCGCATCCTTCTCAATCGGGTGATCCAGAAGAACGGGCGGAACATCGCCATGCCGTCGATTTCGAGCCGTGGTCCAGACTCGCCAAGGTTTACGGAACCACCCAAAGAGACGTCAACTCGTTGCACCATCAGGCCGTCAAGGAGGTCGGTCAGGGCCTGGTCGCGGCGGGCCGGACGTCAGCGGGATCGATTGAGGCGATCGAAACGACTGATCCAGACTGGCCGGTTCTAGCCGTCCAGTGGCATCCTGAAATGATGGATGACGATCCGGCCGAGGGGGCTCTGTTCTCTGCGTTTGTGGCAGATGCGAGAGCGGCCCACATCGTTGCTTGACCTCGCCCACCGGCTGTCACCGCTTCTTGACCGTCGATCGCTGAGAACGATCCGGCTGCCTCGAAATCGGGAATCGAGATGACCTTTTTCACCGACGGATCCGCCGGCGTCAGGCGCACCTACCTGCTTCTGACTCTGCTCTCCACCCTGGCCGCCTCTCTCATCTGGGGAGTCAACACGCTGTTCTTGTTGGACGCCGGACTCTCCAACACCCAGGCATTTACCGTCAACGCATTTTTCACCGTCGGTCAGATGTTGTTCGAGGTTCCCACCGGGGTGGTCGCCGACACTGCCGGCCGTCGGGTCTCGTATCTATGGGGTGCCGCCACGCTGTTGGTGGCCACCCTGCTCTATCTGCTGATGTGGAACATCCAGGCACCAATGTGGGGTTGGGCGTTGTCCTCGATCGTGATCGGCCTCGGGTTCACCTTTTTCTCGGGAGCAGTGGAAGCCTGGCTGGTTGACGCGCTCGACGCGACGGGGTACGAGGGCGACCTCGAATCCATGTTCGCCAAGGGTCAAGTGGTCACCGGGATCGCCATGCTCGGTGGGTCGGTGGCCGGTGGATTCCTTGCCCAGGCAACCAACCTCGGAGCGCCATATGTCGTCAGGGCCATCCTGCTCGGCCTCACGTTCTTTGCGGCATTCACCTGCATGCGGGACATCGGGTTCACTCCTCATCACGGTAAGAGCGCCCGCGATGAGATCAAGGCGGTTGTGAAGGCATCGATCGACAACGGGCTGCGCAATCGGCCGGTGCGCTGGATGATGCTGGCCGCCCCATTCACGATGGGGGTTGGCGTATATGCCTTCTACGCAATGCAGCCATACCTTCTGGAGCTCTACGGCGATCCGACGGCCTATGGAATCGCCGGGCTTGCAGCAGCGATCGTTGCCGGTGCCCAGATCGTCGGCGGCCTTTCCGTGCCACTGATCAGAAAGATTTTCTCGAGGCGCACCCATGCTCTGCTGACAGGCCTGGCGATAAACGCGGTAGTCCTCGTCCTTTTGGGGATCACCAGACAGTTCTGGGTGGCGATACTGCTCCTGATCATCTGGGGCCTCATGTTCTCGGCCTATCGTCCGATCCGTCAGGCCTACCTGAACGGCGAAATTCCATCGGAACAGCGCGCGACCGTGTTGTCCTTCGATGCACTCATGGCGTCGGCGGGAGGCGTTGTCAGCCAGCCGGCCCTCGGACGGGTTGCAGACGTTTGGAGCTACGGCACTTCATATGTCGTATCAGGCGCGGTGGCCGTGCTCGCCCTTCCCTTCATCGCCCTCGCCCGGCGCGAAAACGCAGATTCGGACGCAATCGAGCACGAGGCGGATGTTTCGTAGCCTGGTGTCCAGGCCGGGCCGGCTTCGGTCAGGTCCTCACGACCCGTATCACACAACGTGGGCCAGGAGCGGAGGCAAGACGACTGTCGGAAGTGAGAAGCGGGCAGTCGAGCGCCTCCGCCAAGGCTACATATACGGCGTCATAGGGCGTGACGTTGGCGCGAAGCTCGTATGCGCGGCGCAGAAATGGCAGAACCGGATGACGAAGGATCTCAAGGTCTGTTAGGTCGTCTATGGCCGTCCGGAAGCGGCGAGCAGTGAGGTCCTTGGCAAGCCACCGTTTCCTGAGCACTGAAACGGTCTCGACATCAACCAGGTCCGGGGCCGCGATGTCCCTGTCGCCACGCAGCGCAGTGCGAGCCAACCGTCCGTCGGCTCCGCCGTCGGCGAGAGCGTTGGCCAAGACGGAGGCGTCAACGACGATCAGCGTTGCCCCCGGTCTTCGGCCAGATCGACAGCGGCCTGGTCCAATCCGACGCGACCCCCAGAGCGGCTGTCCAATCGGTCAAGGACTTCTTCGAGCGCCGGCCTCTCTGCGATTCGCTTCAGTTCGGTAACGAGATACTGCTGCAGTGACTGACCTTGGCGTTCGGCGCGGTGTCGCAGTTGTGCGTGTACGTCTTCGGGTAGGTCTCTCAGGAGGACATTCGGCATGCTTTCATTATGCTATCACCATGTGGACGGTTCAACCCCTTACGCGGGACCCTCTAGTAGGTGCCACCCCAGATCCAGTCAGATGCAGCCAGAGCCGACCAACGCTAAGAAAGAAGGGATTTTCAGTCGAGTGCGCCAGTCACCGTTGTGGCGGATTCGACCACAGAACCATCTGCGACCAACATTTCGGCCGCGGCAATCTCAGGTGATAGGGCACGATCTGGACCCGGTCCGGCCACAACCGTACGCAGCGTATTGATCACCGCCGCCGTTGCCGGCGCTGGTTCGATCGGGGCGCGCAGATCGATCGCCCTGGCCGCCACCATCAGCTCGATGGCCAGGATTCTCGATACGTTGGCGATGACCTTGCGGAGCTTGCGGGCCGCTCCCCAGGCCATGGAGACATGGTCTTCCTGCATGCCAGAGGTGGCGAACGTGTCAACGCTGGCCGGTGCAGCCAGCAGACGGTTCTCCCCGCACATCGCGGCGGCCGTGTAGTGAGCGAGCATCAGGCCGCTGTCCACTCCGGCATCTTCAGCGAGAAAGGCCGGCAGACCGTGGCTCCGGTTGCTGTCGAGCAGACGATCCGTCCTGCGTTCGGAGATCGACCCCAGATCGGCGAGGGCGATGGCCGCGAAATCGGCCACGTACCCGAGCGGGGCGCCGTGGAAGTTGCCGCCGGATTCGACCCGGCCGTCCTCGAGCACCATCGGGTTGTCGATCGCCGCCTCCAGTTCGTGGCCGACGGTGCGAACGAGGTGGTCGAGGGTGTCGCGGCCTGCCCCGTGCACCTGGGGCGTACACCTGAGCGAATAGGCGTCTTGCACGCGTGGGTCGTCGTGGCGGTGGCTGGCGATCAGCGGTGAACCGGCCAACATCCTCCGCAGGTTCGCCGCAGATTTCGCCTGACCCGGCTGGGGTCTGAGCGCCACCAGGTCGGCTGCAAACGCCCGGTCGGTGCCGAGCAGCCCCTCCACGCTGAGGGCGGCGATGACATCAGCTGCGGATAGCAGGTTGGTGATGTTGGCGGCCGCCAGACACAACATCCCGAGAATGCCATCCGTTCCGTTGGTGAGAGCCAGGCCTTCCTTTTCGACCAACTCGACTGGCTCCAGGCTGGCCGCCGCCAGGGCCTGAGCGGCCGGTACCACCGATCCATCGTGCTCGACCTCGCCCTCACCAATCAATGCCAGAGCGACATGAGCGAGCGGGGCGAGGTCGCCGCTCGCCCCAAGCGATCCGTGCTCATAGACCACCGGGCTGATGCCCGCGTTGAGCAATGCGACCAGTGCTTCCGCGGTCTCGGGCCGGGCACCGCTGAATCCCATTGCCAGTGTTCTGGCCCGCAACAGCATCATGGCCCTGACAACTTCGGTCTCGACTCGCGCTCCCGCCCCGGCGGCGTGCGAGCGGACCAAGGCGACCTGGAGCTCCGACCTCTTGTCCGCAGGTATGGCCACCGTGGCGAGTGCGCCGAACCCGGTTGTGATGCCGTAGGTGGGTTCGCCGTCCACAAGTCCGTCGACGATGGCCCGGCTGGCAACCATTCGTTGCTTGGCCGAACCGGTCATCTCGACACGAGATCCTTGCCTCGCGACGTCTACAACGTCTCCGATCGTGAGACCTGGGCCATCGAGTCGAATGTTCATCCGGCGACCCTACCTAGATCGGAAGAGCGTCGTGTAGGGAAAGAGTGTAGATCTCGGTGGTCGCCGTATCATTAAAAAAAAAACAATAA
>CALCCX010000538.1 GCA_937900165.1 uncultured Acidimicrobiia bacterium
ATCTTGAAGGAGGCACATTCACGCTCTCGAACCTCGGCATGCTGGGTGTCGACGAGTTCCGGGCCATCGTCAACCCTCCTCAGAGCGCCATCTTGGCCACCGGGAGAGTGGCCAAGGCAACGATGGTCGATGCGGATGGTGCCACCGCCATCCGCGACAGCATGACTGCGACCATGACCGCGGATCACAGGAGCCTCGACGGAATCGAAGCAGCTCGGTTTCTCTCGTCGGTCGCTGCCCGTCTCGAAGGAGGGGACTCAGGTCTCGGAGACGGAGTGTGAGAGAGGCAGGAATCGCCGCACGGACCGAGAGTCAGGCCGATGACGGTCTCGGTATCGCGCTACGATCATCAGGTAAGAGTTCACACAGTCTGATTGGGCAACACGACACCTTCGGGGATGCCGGTCCGGCGCGAACTACCCAGAGAATCTGGAGGGCAAAGTGAGCCAGGACAGTCCTTTTCGGCTAGAAACGAAACGAAGCCTCGCCGAGCAGGTCGTTGATCGGATCAAGGACATGATAATGAACGGTGCCCTTGATTCCGGTGATCGGTTGCCGCCTGAAGTGGATCTCGCAGAACAGATGGGTGTTTCGCGAACTGCCTTGCGTGAAGGAATGAGAACGCTCGAGGCGCAGGGTCTGTTGGAGACCCGCGCCGGAGTGGGCACCGTGGTCAGGTCGGTCGGCGCCGACCAGCTCGCCCAGCCTCTGACACTGTTCGTGGAAGCCAGCGGCGGGGCCATCAGCTTTGAGGAGTTCCATGCGGTTAGGGCCATCATGGAAGCTGAGATTGCCGCGCTCGCCGCCGCGAATGCGGGCGAGGACGACCTCGTAGTCCTGCGCAAATCCATGGCCGAAATGGAGGCCACCGCCGACGATGGAGAAGCGTTCGCATCGGCCGACGCCAGCTTTCACCAAACGCTGGCAAACATGACAGGCAACCCATTGTTGGAACTGTTTTTAGGGGCCTTGCGGGTCCTTCTCGAGGAGCACATCCGGCAGGTCGTCGTTCATATCGATCCTGCGACCGACGTGCTCCCCTACCACGCCGCCATCCTCACCGCCGTCGAGGACGGGGACGAAAACAGGGCCCGCGACGCCATGAAAGATCACCTTCGCAAGGTGAGAGAGAACTACTACATGGCGCACGACGACAAGACCGGAGGAGGTCAGACGTGATGTTCGCGACAGGGCTTGGGGTGCCGGAGGGACCGGTGCTGATGCCGGACGGGAGCTGGCTGGTCGTCGAGATGGCCCCGGACCGAGGATGTGTCACCCGAGTTGGATCGGACGGACAGATCCAGGAAGTATTGGCGCAAACGGGTCGGCCCAACGGGCTCGCCGTTGACGCAGAGGCAAACATCTGGATCGCGGAATCAAAGGAACCCGCCCTGCTTCGTCTCTCACCGGACGGCACAGTCGAGACCTACCTCACGGAATGCGACGGTGACCCCTTTCTTTTCCCAAACGACTTGGCGTTCGGGCCAGACGGCGCCCTGTTCATGACCGACTCCGGGATCCTGTTCGAGGAGTTCGCTCCCGGGGGGAGCGTGCGACCCGATTGGCGGGACGTGCCCGTTGACGGACGCGTCTACCGAATCGACGTGGGTGACAACAGCATCACCCAGATCGACGAAGGTATCCGGTTCACCAATGGGGTGGCAATCGGCGTAGACGGCATGCTCTATTCAAACGAAACGCTGACGGGGATGGTATTTCGCTATTCGCTCGACGGAGAGCGCGTCGGGGCGAGGGAGCCGTTCGGCAATGTTCTGGCCCCCACCGACGATGAGGACATACGGGGACCGGACGGGATGAAATTTGCAGAGAACGGAGATCTCTACGTCACAGTGGTCGGCCAAGGTGACGTCACCGTGTTGGACACGGCCGGCGAAGTCCGTCGTCGCATCCCGACCGAAGGGGGGTTCCCGACCAACGTCGCCTTCGGGCCGCCCGGTTCTCAGAAAATCTATGTGACCGAGGACGAGATCGGGACAATGGAGGTCTTCGACGTCGGCATAGACGGCGCCCTCTTGTACGACGGGACACCGCGCGAACAATGATTCGTCACTGTGCCCTCTTCCGGTTCAAGTCTGATGCGAGCGAAGACGAGATCGCCGAGCTGTTGCATGGCTTTGTCGAACTCCAGGACCAGATCGAAGGCATACTCGAGGTCCTTGTCGGCCCAAATCTAAGCGCGGAGGGGCTGAGTCAGGGTTTTGACCACGGGATCATCATGGACTTTCCCGATAGGGCTGCTGTTGAGCACTACCTGACCCATCCGGCCCACCTGGCGCTGGCGGAGAGAGTGGTTCCTCGGTTGGAAAGTGGATTGGACGGAGCCCTTCCGTTCGACTTCGAGCTATAAGGGACCGTGGACGATACGGGTTTAGCAGTCGGCGAGCGCCCCGAGTGCGCGGCATATCTCTAATCGAGACTGTGACACTTGTCCCACCCACTCGGTCATGTACGTCTTTCGCATGGGTTGGAGGTTGTCAAAGACGGCCACGCAGGGAGCGGGCAGACCAGAGTCGACACCAAGATGAACCTCGGTGGGAATTCCACGAATAGTCCTTGTGACAGGGGCGATGACGATCCAGGTCAGGACCGGTATTGCTTCGGTGCGAGTTACCACAAGTACGGGGCGACGTTTGTCCTCGGCCTCCGCCCACCAGATGTCGCCCTGGGCCGGCGTCACCACGGTTCGTCGCTGATCATGCGACGGGTGGCCTCGTCCGTCCAACCAACCTCTTTTTCGGTTTGTGGGTTGTCCTGGTAGCCGCGGATGATTGTCTCGGCCGTCTGACGGCGGCGATGGTCATCGATCAGAGCCCGAAGCCCTCGGCGCACAGCGTCAGATCGAGACTCGAAAACTCCGTCTGCCACAAGTTGGTCGAGGAGGGAAGCGAGGCCGGCGTCGATCCTGGTAACGAGTTGAGTCATGCATCTAGCATAGCGTTACGCAATGCGTCTGACTAGTGTCTCGACCGACCTGTTGTCGTGACGATTCCTCCGTCCATGAGACCCACCAGCAACTCCATCTCTGACCCAATCGGGGTCAGTAGCGCCACGGAGGAGATGTCAGAGCTCAGATCAGGGGAGAGTTCGATTGGCGTCCAGGATTGTCCGCCGTCTTGTGAGAGACTCAATCCGTCGCCGACGAGAGCCAGCACGTCGGGACTGGAAGCGAAGTTTGGAGATATGAGCAGTTCGTTGACGACGTCGACGGCAGTGTTACGTCTCGAGGGTGCCCAGTTCTCTCCACC
>CALCCX010000539.1 GCA_937900165.1 uncultured Acidimicrobiia bacterium
TTTTGTTTTAATGATCCGGCAACCCCCGTGATCTACACTCTTTCCCTACACGACGCGCTTCCGATCTATGGGGCCCGAGACTGGAGAGCTGCTTGCTTTGTTGACCGGAGACGAACCGGTCCCGCCTCGTTATGCGATCGAGGAATGGCTTTGGGCTGCGTACCCGGACCTGGCCGAGCGTCGCCTCGAGATCGCCGAGCAACTCGAAGTACTGCTGGCCCGCCAAGACGAACTCCGCGACGGCGTGTCTGATGGGGCGACCACCCCGAGTACTTTTGACTGGTTGTCGGACGCCCGGATCGCTGACGAGTTAGCCGATCTCGACACCCAGATCGAGACGCTCGTCTCCCAGTGGCAGGTCAGCCCCGTCGACATCGAAATGTTTCTTGCTCCGATGAGTGTGGCTGACCGTGATGCCCTGGTTGCTCTGGTGGTGGTCATGGCCGCCACGATCGGTGAATTGCCTGACGAGTTCGGCCCATACGCAGAAACCGAGTTGGCCCGTCTCCGCGCCGACTACGCGATAGCCCAGTACATGGCGACACCTGGGGGCGACGCTGAGGTGGGTGAACTCGGCGAAACCATCAACGCCCTCGACCCCCAAAGCCCGAGTGTTGCGGCCGCGTTCTTGGACGGCCTGTTTTTGGGTGACATCACGGACACCGACTATCAGGGTGGCGCCGGCCTGGCGAACCTCCTTGGGCTGGTCGTGTCCGGCGAGCTCGTGTTTGGTGACGTCCGTGACGTGATTGTTGGTCTCAGACGGGACAACTACGGCGACGCCGCCTTCGCTGCCTTCGGATTCGTGCCCTTCGTCAGCGCACTGCGCCGGGTCGGGGACGCTGCTGACACGGCCCGCCAGATCAGACGGGCTACCAGAGCGTTCCGTCGAGAAGACGCGGCCGGTACCTACGTCAGGGCGGCCCGGGTGACCAGAGCGGGCCGAAAGCTCGCCACCGAGGTCCTGAACGACATCGGTAGACGTGGATTCACCCGAACCGCCTTGGACAACGGCATCAACGCTCTCGCCACCGTCATGAGCAAAGACGAACTCACCGCCACCCTGCTCGAAGTCCGCCGCCTCGAACCCCAACGAATGCGTATGGTCAGAGAGATCGACGACCTAATCGCGTCAGGAACGGTGCCCCCAACCATGCTGCGCCAGCTAGACAGAACCCGCAACGCCCTCAACAAGAACCTGGCGATGGACGACCTGATCGGTGCCATCCGAGACATCAACGGCATACCTGTTCTCAGAGTCACCGACGGCGCCGGTTCGCTCAGGATTGTGAGACACGACGACGAAGTCGAGAACGCGCTGAGTTCGATGCAGAACACGGTCGATAAGAAGACCCAGCTGGGCGAATTGGGTGAGGCTTTCGTGGAAGGCCGTCTCGAGCCGCTGCTTATCGAGTTTCGGGCGGTGACGGGGGTGTCTCCTTGACGAATCCGTATCGTTATTCGTCGAATCCTGAGCATGACCAGATTGTGTTGAACTGGCGAAACCACACTGAGCGAGAAATCGGTTATGCGGTGACAATGGTCACCAAGGATGGGGTGGAATACCTGGTCCCTGCTCTTGCCGAGCTGATAACCCATGAGAGCTGGCAGGTCCGCGAAGCTGTCATTGAGGGGTTGGTTGGCTACATGGGTCTCGAGGAGTATCTGCCTTTGGCGCTAGACGCCCTCGACAACGACCCAGAGATCGCTGACGCCATGCCGGCAACGCTATGGCTCTACGTATCAGGGTTTCATCGCGAACAGCACGATCAGATCATGAAAATCCTCGTCGCCAAACTGATCACCGAACCAGACCCATGGATGCAACGCTCCGTCTACCAAGGAATCTTTCGGTTGCTCCACACAAGCCGGCCGTTGATGTCGGATCGTATGCCTGCCGAGTTCGAACTACGACGTGATGTCGATTGGGAACAGATCGCCAAATGGCTCCCAGAGGGTGTCGAAACCCCAGAGGGCGTCAAATCCACCTGGCATGTCGCAACCCCCCAAGACGTCGCCTTGGTATCGGACCGTAACGCGTCCGATCGGGACCGGCTCGGGGCGATCGAGCGGCTACTGGTTGATCGCCGTCAAGAGGCCCGCAGCCCCATCCAGTACCTGATCGAAAACGAAAAAAACAGCAGTGCGTTGCGGGCAGCGGTCCTGCGAACGTATCTAAAGACCTGGGGCACGGTCAGCTCGAGCGTGACGCGCATCGTTACCTCTGAACCTGACGACGACTTGCGGTTGGCCGCCACCGAAGCGTTAGAGGTCCTTGACGCCGATTGGGACGAAGGCTTCACCACCATCACCAGAACCCTGCTTGCTGTTCTGCGCGACGACCCATCGGACGCGGTCAAAGAGGTCGCCTACCGCTCGATCCTCACCACCCTCGGTCGCCCAGAGGAGATACCCGACCGTTTCGACCCAGACAAGATCGATTGGGAGCTCATCAACTCACTCATCCCCGAAGACGCATAGGCCGGAGCCAATCGGGAGTCTGGCGGGGGCAACGCATCATGCGGCGGAGGGTCTCCTCGCCTCGTCCCGTACACTGTTCGTCATGTTCGAGTCGCTGACAGATCGATTCAGTGGCATTTTCGACAAGCTGCGCTCCAAAGGGCGTCTGTCGGAGGCCGATGTCGATGCTGCCCTTCGTGAGGTTCGCCTCGCTTTGCTCGAAGCCGACGTGAACGTTGGGGTCGCCCGCACCCTCCTCGAACGTATCCGTGCCGAGGCGGTGGGGGCAGAGGTCACCAAGAGCCTCACCCCTGGTCAGCAGATCATCAAGCTGGTCAACGAATCTCTAATCGAGACCCTCGGCGGCAAGGCAGTGCCTCTGGCCACCCCCGAATCTGGACCACTCACGATTCTCATGGTCGGGTTGCAGGGCTCTGGCAAGACCACCTCAGCCGCAAAGCTCGCAGCCATGCTCAAAGAACAAGGCAAGAGAGTGCTGTTGGTGGCCGCCGACCTGCAGCGGCCTGGTGCGGTTGATCAACTTCAGCAACTCGGCGAGCGAATTGGTGTCTCGGTGTTCGCCGACCGCAAGACGAAGCCAACCAAACTCGTCAAGGGAGCGATGAAACACGCCTCCACCGAGGGTTTCGAAGTCGTGATTGTTGACACCGCAGGTCGCCTCCAGATCGACCAGGAACTCATGGGCGAGCTCGCGGACATCCGCAAGGTCGTTGATCCGACCGAAGTGCTGCTGGTCGTGGATGCGATGACCGGCCAGGACGCCGTGAACGTTGCGGAGGGCTTCCTCGAAAAGACCCGCCTGACCGGGGTGGTTCTGTCCAAATTGGACGGAGATGCAAGAGGCGGTGCAGCGATCAGCGTCCGGGAGGTCACCGGTTGTCCGATCAAGTTTGCGGGCGTCGGCGAATCGCCTGCCGATTTCGAAGTTTTCCATCCAGACCGCATGGCCTCTCGAATTCTTGGCATGGGCGACGTGCTGACTCTCATCGAAAAGGCGGAGGCCACATGGGACGAGCAAGAGGCAGAGGAGATGGCCGGTCGCATGATGCGGGCCGAGTTCACCTTCGAAGACTTCCTGTCCCAATTCCAGCAGCTTCGCAAGATGGGGCCAGTTGGCGATTTGCTTGGTATGATCCCGGGCGCTCGATCAACATTTGAAAATGTCGAGGTGTCAGATCGAGATCTCTCGCGTGTCGAGGCGATTATTCGATCCATGACGCCGGGCGAGAGGGTGGATCCCAAGCTCATCAAAGGAAATCGGCGCAAGCGGATAGCTATTGGGTCTGGGACAACCATCCAACAAGTAAACGGTTTGTTGAAGCAGTTCAACGAGACGCGCAAGATGATGCAGGCGTTTGCCTCCGGCAAGGGTATTCCGGGACTTCCCAATATCCCGGGCCTAGGCGGAAAACGGGCTCAGAGTGCGCTCGCCGCCCAGGCCGGCCTCGAAGGGGCCGATCTGGCTGCCAATCCGCGGCAACGCAAGGTTGCGGCAGGGACCCAGCGGACGAAAAAGAATCAGCGAAAAAAGAAGAAGAGGTGACCGCATGGCGGTGAAGATCCGTCTGAAGCGAATGGGCAAGAAGAAACAACCCACCTATCGGGTTGTCGTTGCTGACTCCCGCTCGCCCCGTGATGGGCGAATAATCGAATCGATCGGCCGCTATGACCCACGCCAGGATCCGAGCCTGATCGAAATCGACGGCGATCGGGCCCTGTATTGGTTGCAGACCGGAGCGCAACCGACCGAGCGTGCCAAGAAGCTGCTCGAGATCAACGGGACATGGGCGATGTTCAGGGTCGCCAAAGGTGAGGTCTACACCATTCCTGCAACGGTCCCAGAACCGGTGGAAGAATCGGCCGAGGATGAGGAAGAGCCGCCTGCCGCCGCCGGCGGCGAAGCAGCAGATGACGCCGAACCGGCGCCGAACAAAGACGCTGCCGAAGAGGTCGAGACAGCACCCGAGGATCCCGAACCGGCAGCCGAGGTATCTCCGCCGCCGGCCGAGACGGATTCCGAATCTGAGACGGAGGATGCCAAATGAGTGGCGAGATTGTGGAGCGAGTTGTTGGCTACGTGGTTGGCCAGATCGTTGATGACGCGGACTCGGTCGAACTCACGATGGTCCAAGAAGGCCCGGACGACGTGGTGGCCGAAGTCAAAACAGCTTCTCAGGACATGGGCAGGGTGATCGGCAGGCGAGGACGTGTGGCCAGAGCGATCCGCACGATCGCGCAGGCAGCCGCTGACGAAGAAGGCCTCAATGCGGGCGTAGAATTCATCGACTGAACGAACGATTCGTTTCGCGTTGATCGTGCCATCCGAGATGTGGCGCGGGGCACATGCCTGAGGGATCGCCAGACTCTGTGCCGCCCGCGGATAGCAGCGATGGGAGTTCGCCCGATCTGATGATTGTGGGCCGTGTGGCGTCGGTGCATGGTCTGAACGGAGCATGCGTCGTCGTTTCGGAATCCGACGACCCGTCCCGCTTCCAACCCAAGGTTCGCCTGCTGACCGACCGCAAGGAGCTCCCTTGGCTGGTGGTCAGTGCGGTGGGAGAGAATTCGAAGGGGGCATTACTGCTCCAATTCGCCGGAGTGACCGACCGTGGCAGGGCTGAGGCTCTGATTGGCGCGCAACTCCTGGTCCAACGGTCGGAGCGCCGGACCCTCACCGAGGGCGAGTACTGGCCAGATGAACTCTATGACCTGGAGGTTTGGGTGGAGGGCAGCGAGATCGGCAGAGTCAGTGACGTCATCATGGGGCCCCAGGTTCGTCTGGTCGTCGAATTGTCCGGCGGTTCCGAGATTCAAGTTCCGTTTGTCGCTCAACTCGTCCCGACGGTGGATCTCGACCGGGGCATGGTTGAGGTCGTTTCGCTCGAAGGTCTGATCAACCCGCGCTGAGTTCCAGTGTGACGCCCTCTAGTTCTCCATCTTCGGCAGACTCTTCGCCGACAAAAAGACTCAGGTCGCCTCCGGGTCCAGTCGGTACTTCGAAGACGAATTCACCCCAGGTCACTGTCCAATCAGCCGCGGTCGTAAAATATTCGTCGATTGCCGATCCCTCTGCGGACAGCCTTGCCAGCACCGTGGCCTCGAATGTTCTCGAGTAGCCGCGCACAACGATCGGGTATTCGACAGTTCGTCTGGCTGGCTCCGTGATGACGATGTTGGTGCCGATGGCGGCGCCCAACTGGATTGGTTCTCCACCTGGCCGCAGCTCAACTGCAACTCTGGCTGGATTGCGCAACTCGACTGCTGTCGCTCCTACGGATTCCGACAAGTGGAGGTCCACGAACATAGAACCATCCAAGCCTCTGACAACATATGCTTGTTTCGCGAGGCTGCTTTCGATCAGCGACTCGGTTATCGCGGTCGAATCGACGGCCCCGGAGAACCTCAGTCTCACGATCCCCGAGTCGGGAAAGATCTCTGCGGTGGTTCTCGGGGCCGAGGTCGCCGGCGCCCCGCCTTCGGTTACGAGGGCGACCTCGAACCGCTCACAAACCCCGACGTTGAAGACCGTCAGCGACGAGATCTGGGCGGCGTCGCTGCTTGTTTGCCCCACGATCGCGATGGGCCCTGCATCGACATAGTCGTCCGCGCCGCTCTCGCACCCGGTGGTCGGCGGCGCAGAGGTGCTGGAACTCAGGGAAAGGGTGGGGGTGGTGGAGCTGGCCGGCGGCTCGGCCAGAGGAGGTGAAAATTCCGCGCAGGCGGAGATCACGAGAGTCAACACGAGGAGCCGAGCACCTAGCATTGTCTTAGCCTAGATCCACCGCACGGATTGGCTCCTCGCCCGCAACCCGACAGAACCTTTGGTCGACCCTTGGCTCCCGCCGCCAGAATCCCTCGGCTGCCATCGTTTTCAAGCGCCTGCGTAGGTGACCCCGACTCCGACCGATCGGAGTCGGCCGACTGTCCGCCGATCGCTCAAGGTTTCTGGGGGCGCTCCGATGTTTGTCCTATGGTTCGTCGGCTTCCCGCCCCTCTTTTGCTCGCGCTTGTCTTGTTGATCGCTTTGCCTGCCGGTGCAGCGCAAGATCTGGAGATGGTGTTTCCCCATCAAAACCTGGCCGCGGAATTTCCCGACGACTTCGGTGTCTACGTCAAAGAACGAACTCACATGGGCAACGACATCTTTTCGCCCAAGGGCACTCCGGTGGTCGCGGTGGCCGACGGGTTTGTTGTCTCGATGGGCCGCGGTGCCAAGGCGGGATACAACCTCAAGATCCGCCACGCCGACGGTTACAGCACCCTGTATCTCCATCTGAACGACGACGAGCCGGAAACCGACAACGGCCGAGGAGGTTGGTCCGGGGCGTTTGCCGAAGGCCTCGAGGTTGGTGACTTTGTGCAGGCGGGGCAGGTTATTGCGTATGTCGGAGACTCAGGAAACGCCGAGAACACGCCGTCTCATACTCATTTCGAGTTGCATCGCTGGGGCAAGGCGATAGATCCGTATCCGTTTCTCGTCGATGCATTCGATGCGTACCAGGTCAGGCAAGCCATAGACGCAGGCGAAACCGTCTACCGCTGACCCTCAGCCGCTTCACCAGGTCAGTACGCGCCAGGCCGCGACGGATAGCGGATAGCGGTTAGCGGTTAGCCAGGAGGCGGGTCTGCCAGTTGGCCCATGCGCTCGATGAGATCCACGACCCGATTCGAATAACCCCACTCGTTGTCGTACCAGGCCAGAACCTTCACCATGTTCTTGCCGAGGACCTGGGTTGAGTCGGCGTCGAAGATGCCGGAGTGAGGGTTGCCGATGATATCCGTCGAGACCAGAGGCTCCTCTGAATATTGAAGGATCCCTCTCATTGGGCCTTCGGCGGCCTTGCGGATCGCCTCTCGCACCTCGTCGGTGTCCACATCGGACTCCAACTCCACGACGAGATCTACCGTTGAACCATCTGGAACCGGTACTCGCATGGCCATGCCATCCAGTTTGCCTGCCAGGTTCGGTAACACCTTGCCTACCGCGGCAGCCGCCCCGGTCGTGGTCGGGATGATGTTCTGGGTGGCTGCCCTCGACCGGCGGAGGTCGGCATGTGGTACATCAGCGAGTCTTTGGTCGTTCGTATAGGCGTGCACGGTGGTCATCACCCCCCGCCGTATCCCGAATTCGTCGTCCAGAACCTTGGCGAGTGGCGCCAGGCAGTTGGTGGTGCACGAAGCGTTGGAGACGATTCGGTCGGTTGCGTCGAGGTCATCGTCGTTGACACCGAGTACGACCGTCGCATCCACGTCGTCCTTGGATGGCACGGTCAAGAGCACCCGTTTGGCTCCGGCATCCAGATGTTGAGTCAATGAGGCCCGATCTCTGAATACGCCCGTGGACTCTACGACGACGTCGACCGCGAGTTCAGCCCAGGGAAGATCGGATGGATCTGGCGCACGCAACATTCTCACGTCGTGACCGCCGACGGTCATGACTCCGTTTTCCACCGTCACCTCCCGGTCGAGTGGGCCCATCACCGTGTCGTACCTGAGCAGATAGGCCAGCACGTCGTCGTCTGCCAGGTCGTTGATGGCCACGACCTCGAGACCCGAGTCCGGTCGTTCCATGATGATGCGCAAGACGGCTCGGCCAATGCGGCCGAAGCCGTTGATTGCTACGCGCACACTCATACCGATGCTCCGATCTTGTCCATGAGTCGAAGTGTCTCGATGATTCGAGCGGAATAGCCCCATCCGTTGTCGAACCAGACGATCGTCTTGGCCATTGTCTCCCTGACCACGAGCGTGGCCAGGCTGTCGAACACACCAGACGCGGTTGCCCCCTTGACATCTGACGATACGATCGGATCGTCGGTGTAGTCGAGCACGCCTTTGAATCGGCTTTGAGTCGCGGCAGAGACTGCCTCGTTGATATCAGCGGCGGTCACATTTTGTCGAAATTCAGATACTGAATCAATGGTCGAGCCGTTCTCGACCGGAACGTTTAGGGCCATGGACGAAAGCTTGCCGGCGAATTGCGGCAGCACCGAGGCCAGGATCTCTGCAGAGTTCGTGTTGGCCGGGATGATATTCTCGCCGGCGGCCCGACTCGTGCGGAAGCCGGCACTCGGCACGTCTGCCAGACGCTGGTTGTTGGTGAAAGCATGCACCGTGGTAAAAAACATGCGCTCGAGACCAAAGGCGTCGTCGAGCACGGTCAAGAGTGGAGCAAGGGCGTTGGTGGTGTTGGAGCCCATCGCGACCACTCTCGTATCCGGAGTGACGATTTCGTCATTGAGCCCTTTGATCAGAATCGGAACATCGGTGGGCTCCTCAGGCGTCGATGCGAGGATGACTCGATTTGCTCCGGCCTCGAGGTGCTTGTTGCACCAATCCATGCTCCGATATTTGCCGGTCGCCTGTACGACGGTTCCGACCCCGAAATCAGACCAGTCGACATCTCCTGGTTCGCGGGCATCGACAATCGGAATGCGCTGATCGCGGACAATCAGGGTCGACCCTTCCAGCTCAACAGGCTGATCGAATCGACCGTAAATGCTGTCGTACTTGAGGAGGTAGGCGAGGGCCTCTGGCTTGTTAATATCGACGATGGCGCCGACCTGTCGCTCGCCGAGAGCGTCGAGCTGTCGAAACACGTTGCGGCCTATGCGACCGAACCCCATGAGTCCGACAGGTTGCATGTTTTCTTCTCCAAAAGCGCTTGATCTGACCCGCGTCACAGTACCCGTCAGCTCGCTTTCTCCCCATTCGACCCTGGATTGGGCTGTTCCTGTGATTTTGTTTGGCTGTTATCGTGCCCGTTCTCATGCATCACCCGGCTCCAGACCGCACCCTCGCGCTCGCATACCTCGCGGGAGAGGTCGACCCGGGGCCGCTTTTCTTGGAGGCGGCGCGGCTTCGGGACGAGGGCAGGGGACGGACCGTCACGTACAGTCCAAAGGTTTTTATCCCATTGACCACAATGTGCAGAGATACGTGCACCTATTGCACTTTCGTCAAGCCTCCAGGAGGTGGGGGGCAGTACCTGACCCCGGATGACGTTCTCGCCATCGCTCGGGCCGGAGACGAGGCGGGCTGCACAGAGGCCCTTTTCACCCTTGGTGATCGGCCGGAGGAAAAGTGGCCTCAGGCGGCCGAATTCCTCGAATCACAGAGCTGTGTCACCACCCTGGACTATGTGGTCAAGATGACAGAACTGGTCAACGCAGAGACTCGGCTCTTTCCGCATGCGAACCCGGGGATCATGGATGAGTCGGATCTGATCGCCCTGCGTCCCTCCAATCCTTCCGTAGGTCTCATGCTCGAAAACATATCACCTCGCCTCATGGAACCCGGCATGCCGCATCACAACTGCCCAGACAAAGACCCGGTTGTGCGGGTTGGCACCATCGAAGCCGCTGGTGCGATTGCGGTGCCGTTCACCAGCGGCATCTTGGTTGGCATCGGTGAGACGAACGAAGAGGTCGTCGATTCAATTCTCGAACTCAACTCCCTCGCCAGACGGTGGGGGCACATTCAAGAAATCATCGTCCAGAATTTCCGAGCCAAGGCAGACACCAGGATGAGGCGATCGGCCGAGCCGATTCCGAGGTGGTTTGCGAGAGTGGTGGCCATCACCCGGTGGATCATGGGTCCTGAGATGAGTGTGCAGGTCCCACCGAACCTGACCGAGAACTACGAGCTCTATCTGGATGCAGGCATCAACGATTGGGGAGGCGTCTCACCACTGACCATCGATTGGGTGAATCCAGAGGCTCCATGGCCACACCTGGATGACTTGAGGCGCAGAACCGAGCTCGCCAGATCGGAAGAGCACACGTCTGAACTCCAGTCAC
>CALCCX010000540.1 GCA_937900165.1 uncultured Acidimicrobiia bacterium
CGTGCAAAAAGCCTCCAGATCTACATTCCCCCGGGTCCCAGGCTGGGTGATATTGTCATTGAAGTAAAGAATGTAAGTAAATCAATGGGAGACAAACTTCTTGTAGAGGATATGACCTTCTCTTTGCCGCCCGGCGGTATTATCGGCGTAATTGGCCCCAATGGCGCCGGCAAAACAACTCTTTTTAGAATGATCACGGGACAGGAAAAACCTGATTCAGGGACTATCAGACTGGGAGAAAGCGCCAGCCTTGCCTATATGGATCAAAGTCGTGATGATTTAAATTCGGACAAGAATATCTGGGAATATATCTCAGAGGAGAAAGAGTTTATTGAACTCGGAAAGCGGGAAGTTAATTCCCGCGCTTATGTATCATGGTTTAACTTTTCCGGCGCCGATCAGCAAAAGAAGCTTAGACTACTCTCCGGCGGCGAAAGAAACAGGGTCCATATGGCTAATATATTGAAAGCAGGCGCCAATGTGATCCTCCTTGATGAACCGACCAACGATCTGGATACGGAAACCCTGGAGATGCTCGAAGAGAAGCTGGTGGAATTTGCGGGGACAATTTTGCTGGTGAGCCATGATCGGGCATTTTTGAATAACGTCGTGACGAGTACGATCGTGTTTGAAGCTGGGGGGGTGCGAGAGTATGTGGGCGGCTACGACGACTGGCTTGTGCAGCGTAAAAAGGTGGAGCAAGCTGGGAAGGCGGAGTCTACGAAAAAGGCGATGTCGGCGCCGCGGGCGGCCATGGACCGGTGCTTCGAATGTTCGGGAACATCGGCGTAAGAGCCAACCGCAATGTACATCATCGTGAGTCCGCGGGCACTCGGTTTGGGATGCACGCCCCACTCGCTCTTGTGGCCCGCGAGCCAAGCCCAGTCGAGTTCCACCCCTATCGGGCTCACAGACGGCAGGTTCGGGTAGTCGGCGAGAATTTCTTCGGAAATGACCACGTGTGCTCCTTGATCCCGGGTTTGCGGGAAGCCTCTCGTAGAGGTCTCCGAGCAGCCAGGGCCAAAGGTCCCGTGGTCTACCGCGCCGGCCGGCGAGCAGCGGCGTCAGGCCACCGACGACGCCGACCCCAGGCGGTCGAAGATGTTGCGGGTGACCTGCTCGATCCGAGGGTCGCGCTCGGCCAGCCCCCACACCCAGTCGGTGCTGCCCGACGTGACGACGGTGCCACCGGCGGGGGAGACGTAGGTGCCGAGAACTGCATGTCCGTGGGAAATGCGATCGACGGCGCTCCGCTCGCGGGAGCCGAAGAGCCGCGAAGCTATGTATTCGTCCTCACCGGGCTCACCGGGTGGGGGCGGGCGTGAGGCCGTTTCCCGGGTGAAGTGGGCGGCGGGCGCGGTGCCGAGGATCTCGAAGTGAGCCGGGGTGCCGTCGTTGCCGGTCGGGTAGGGGAGACCGTCGCGATAGGTGAAGTCGCAGCCGTCGCACTCGTAACCGACCACCGAGGCCTCGGCTCCGAGCAGGTCGCCGTAGTCGAGCCCGGTGCCCTCGAACATCCAGTGATCGGCCCGGTGCAGTGTGTAGCCGCCCGCTCCATTGGTGACCCGTCGGCCGATTCGGTGATAGCCGCCCCTCGCGAAGCTGACCCCGGTCATGTGGTTCTCGGGTCGGTCGAGCAGATGGTCCGACCAGATGGTGGTGAGTTCGGCCCCACGATCGGTGTCGTAGACCGGATCATCCTTCAGGAAACCCTTGTAGCCGACCATCGTGGCTGCCGGTCCGGCCGGTGTGGGGTCTTCGAGTCGGACCTGCCAAAAGGCGGTGTTGCCGGACAAGAATGCGGCGTTTCCACCGGCCGCGATGAATCCCTCGACCGAGTCGCGCATCGGGCCCGACCAGTACTCGTCGTGGCCGATCGACAAGAACAGCCGGTAGTCGTTGCCCGGGTCGTCGACCAGCAGCTCCGGGTGCTCTTCCAGGTCGGCGTTGGTGACAAGGTCGATGTTGTAGCCCTCGCGCTCCGCCCAGCGCAGAAACGGAAACTCCCAGTTCGGCCAACCCGCCGAGCCGGCATAGGGGGAAAGGTGGTTCATGCGCAGATAGCCGACATGGCTGGCCGAGTAGGGGTCGGGCGGGAACAGTGAAGTCACCCTTTGGCCCGCGCCGGGTGGCTTGTAGAGGTAGCCCGGCGCCATTGGCCGTTGCAGGGCCGCTGAGGTCGCCCCGGTGTAGAGATTCCGCCCGCCGAAGTCGTTGTAGGCGTGCCAGGTGTTCGTCGACAAGGCCATCAGGATCGACGAGGTCGATCTGGTCGGCGTGGGGCGCACCACGAAGAAGGCGTGACTGCGGCGGATCTTTCCGTCGACATCGACCGAGAGTTCGACCTCGTAGTAACCCGAGGGCCACGTCGGATCCACCTCGAGATCAGCGGCCACCGGCCAGTCGCAGCCCCGCTCGGGTGCGTCGGTCGGAACTGGATGGTCACCAACGGCGATCTCGATGGCGCGGAACACGACGGTGCGCTGAGCGCCGATTCGGGCGACCTGTACGGACACGGGACGGTCACCGGCCGACGAGAGGTGCAGAGCCACGCGTTCGCCGCCCTGAACCGATTGGGGCCAGCAGTACCCGGTGACTGTTTCGAATGCCATCGGCCAGAGCCTACTGAGCGGCCCCGCCCCGTGGGATCAAGGGAGGATCCGAGAGTCGGGCAGGAATGTGCCCCATGCGAACCAGAAGCTGTCGTCGCTGTCGATGGGAGTGAGCCGCTCGCCGGCCAGCGGCCCCTCGGTACTCTCGCCGAGAATGTTCCAGGTCGACCCGGTTTCGTTGTCGGTGAACCCGTCGTCGGTCGGAGTGAAGGTGAGCGATTGTCCGTCGGCGAAGGGCACGTAGGCGGCTGCGGCGCCCACGTCACGGCCGGCCGCGATGGCGGCGGTGTCGACTGCGGAGGAGGTACCGGGCTTTCCGAACACCACGATTTGCTCGCCGCCGACCTCGATGGGCATGACTCGCTGTTCGAGAAGCTGGTCGCGCACGATGGCCACCGCGTCGTCGTTGAGAGTGATGCCGACTATCCGGGTCTTGGCGGCAAGGCGATCATCGTTCTCACCGTCGAAGAGGAACGGACTGGTGTTGACGTCGTCGTAGCCCGGATAGGGGTTGCGGCCGTAGTCTCGGCTGAAGCCCGTCTCCCGAGAGAGCACGAGCAGATCGGAAGAGCACACGTCTGAACTCCAGTCACACTGATATATCTCGTATG
>CALCCX010000541.1 GCA_937900165.1 uncultured Acidimicrobiia bacterium
TTCAGACGTGTGCTCTTCCGATCTCGCCGAGATGTAGAGGCCCCAGGAAATCCGATCTCGCATGCCCGTCGCGTAGAGGCCACTGCGCCATTGGTATATGTACGCCACAAACCCCCAGGCGATGATGAAGCCCAGACCGCTCAGCCAGGCGACGTACAACCGCCCCGACGTCCGGGTGGGCTCGAGGGTGCGCTCCTCGAGCGTCTCTTCCCAGCTCAGCGCTGCCATGTGACCGCTCCCTTGACTCGTTCGATCCAGGGCCACCTCGTGTCCATGCGCCCTTCGGTCTCTCGATCCCGACCGACGAGCTCGCCGTGGCCGGGGATGTAGTGCACACGGGGCTGCGTGCCGAGCTCCTCCTTGAGCCGGTAGGAGTTGTTCTCGGCCAGGTAGTCGCTGAACGAGACGACCTCGCGGCCATTGGTGGCGATGTCCTCTTCGAGATCGCCGTAGTAGATCGCGTCGTTCGGGCAGGCCTGGATGCAGAAGGGAAGAGTTCCGGCTCTGGCCATCTCGGGGCAGAAGTCGCATTTCATCACCGTGCCCTTCTTGGCCGGCGCCTGGTGCTCGGGGGAATAGTCGGCGAGGAGGGCCTCGGGCGGAATCGGTGGATCGCCCCAGTTGAAGAAGCGTCGATCGTAGGGGCACGCCGCCATGCACAACCGGCAGCCGATGCACCGATCCTGATCGATCAGCACCGGGCCCTCGGGCGTCGAGAAGGTCGCGGCGACGGGGCACACATTGACGCAGGGAGGATCCTGGCATTGCATACATGGAGCCGGGATGAACTGGGTGCCGCCGCCCGCCAGCTCGGCCTCGTAGATCTCGATCCACTCCATGGGTTCGGGGGCGAAGTGACCCTCGATGCAGGCCAAAGTGCACTGGGGTGGCGTGCCCTGGCTCTGGCAGCCGTCACAACGGCGCAGGTCGATGATCATCCCCCACTGCCTGATCCGGCCCCCGGGCCCGGTTGCCGGCGAGGCACTGGCCTCCGCTTTCCAGCTGTCGATGATCGTGGGGACTCCGATGGCCGCGGGCACCGCCAAACCGGCGCCGCCCAGCCCGAGTTGTTTCATCGCCCGGCGGCGCGACACGCCAGCGGACGTCAGTTCGACCGGGGTCTCCGTCTCGGCGGCATCCCGGAAGTTGCGTCGGAGCCGGAAGGGCACCGAGCCGAGCCCGATCAGCACGACGAGCACCAAGGCCAGCGCCGGCCCGTTCGTCATGGCGACGAACGTGGCCAGCGCCAGCAGGATCATGATCGGCACAGCCGACCTCAGTAGCTGTGTCATCATTCTCCTCAGACGAAGTTGACTGTGATCCAACCCTGGTTGGCGCTTTGTACGTGGAATTCGTCTTTCCAGCCGTCAGGGCCGCTGTCGGCGTCCCAGTAGGCGGTCGCCACCAGGGCGCTTGAGCCTGCTTCGAACTGGGCATCTTGGCCGTCACCGGTGTCGAGCGGGCGCTGCATCTCGAAGACCCAGGTGCCGTCGGCATCGGCAGTCATGGCCGAGTGCGTCCATACTCCGAAGAGGCTGTTCTCCGCACTGGCACCGTCGTCGTCTTCGCGAGTTTCGGTGTCGGAGGCGTACTCGTCGTCGAAGTTGCAGCCACCGTCATCGCCGGGGTCCTTGCCGTCACCAGGGCCCGAGACCGAACCGCCGGTGTCGACACCCGCGGCGCAATTGAGTTCCCAGTGCCAGATGTCGACCATTCCGAGGCTCGTCTCGCGATCCTCGTCGGTGGCTCCCATCGCCTCGCCGGCTCCGGTATCGATGGCCCATTGCACCGCCATCGCGGCCGAGAGTTTGTTGTCGTCGGCGTTCCAGTCGTAGTCATCATCGACAGTCATCAACGCGTAGACGTAGTCGTTGTCATACGCGACCTTCAGCGTCGAGTCCTTGGGATCGAAACTCTCGTCGCTGATCGGATACAGGGTCATGTCCAGGCCGTCGATGTCCGCCCAGTCGGCGGCGTCGCCATCGACATCGATCGTCGCCATCGGGGCATCAAGGGTTCGCCCTTCGTCAGAGAAGCTCGGTCCCATCGCACCATCGCCGCTACCGGCTGGAGCGTCACCAACGAAGTTGACGGTGATCCAGCCCTGGTTGGCGCTCTGAACGTGGTCCTCGTCGTCCCAGCCGCCGTCGCCGCTGTCGGCATCCCAATAGGCCGTCGCCACCTGAGCGCTCGACCCGGCCTCGAACTGGGCATCCTGGGCATCGCCGGTGTCGAGGGGGCGCTGCATCTCGAAGACCCAGGTGCCATCGGCATCGGCGGTCATCTCCGAATGGGTCCAGACTCCGAAGAGGCTGTTCTCGGCTCCGGCACCTCCGTCGTCTTCACGGTCCTCGGTGGACGAGGCGTACTCATCGTCGAAGCCGCAGCCGCCGTCGTCGCCGGGGTCCTTGCCATCGCCGGGCCCCGACACCGCTCCGCCATTGTCGGTACCCGCGGTACACGCGAGTTCCCAGTGCCAGATGTCGACCATTCCGAGGCTCGTCTCACGATCCTCGTCGGTGGATCCCATCGCCTCGCCGGCTCCGGGGTCGATGGCCCACTGGACCGCCAACGCGGCCGACAGGTTGTGGTTGTCAGGATCCCAGTTGTAGTCATCGTCGACAGTCACCAACGCGTAGACGTAGTTGCTGTCATACGCGACCTTCAGCGTCGAGTCCTTGGGATCGAAACTCTCGTCGCTGATCGGATACAGGGTCATGTCCAACCCCTCGATGCCCGCCCAATCAGCGGTATCGCCATCGACATCGATCGTGGCCATCGGGGCATCGAGAGTGCGTCCTTCATCAGAGAACGCCGGACCCATCGCACCCTCGGACGGGGTTTCCGTGGGAGTTTCAGACGGAGCCTCTGCCGGGGTCTCCGACGGGGTCTCCTCGACCACGTCACCCGGATCGGTGCCTGAATCCTCGTCGGTCCCGCAGGCTCCCGCCAGCAGGGCGAAGGCAAAAAGGGCCACAAAAATCCGCTTGAAGTTCATTGGTCGTCTCCTTAGGAAGAGGGGGGAGGTGACTCGCCGGCGCTGTCCGCACACGAGACATTCCTCAGAGCTCACCGTAAGCAGACGCGAGAGACTGCCGTTAGGGACCTTCGCCCCCTTCGTCCGACACAGGCCGCAAATCGGGACCTTTGGCCTTTGGCGAGTGCCGGTTCGTCCGGCCGGACCCCCGGGTGCGGGGTCCTATCGGGTCAGACCTCCGAAGGGCTCGCCGGTTACCGTGTCCCCATGAATCATCGACCCGGAGCACTCGCCGCGATCGGCAATACCCCCGTCGTTCGGCTCTCGACCATCACCGGGCCCGATGCCGCCGAGGTGTGGGTGAAGCTCGAAGCCGCGAACCCGACCGGCTCGTACAAGGACCGTATGGCGCTGGCGATGATCGAAGGGGCCTCGGCGCGGGGCGACCTTCAGCCCGGTCAGACCGTCGTGGAGTACACCGGCGGCTCGACGGGCAGTTCACTCGCGTTCGTGTGCAGCATCTTGGGATACCCCCTACGGATCGTGTCCTCCAACGTGTTCGCCGAAGAGAAACTGAAGACCATGAAGGCGTTTGGCGCCGACGTCGAGTTGATCCACAGCGACGACGGCATCCACCCCGAGCTCATCCCACAGATGCAGGCACGAGCGGAGGAGATCGTCGAGCAGGAAGGGGCGTTTCCGACCGATCAGTTCAACAATCTCGACACGCTCGATGGATATCTGGAGATCGGACGCGAGCTCGTCGAGCAGATGGACTGCGAGATCCATGGCCTCGCCGTCTATGTGGGTGTCGGCGGTGCCTACACGGGAACGAGCCGACCGATCCTCGATCGGTGGCCCGATGTCATCCGTACCGTCGTCGAACCAGCCGAATCCGCGGTGATCGCCGGGCGGCCGGCGGGCAGCCACATGATCGAGGGTGGTGGTGTCGGCTTCATCCCTGCGTTGATTACCCCTGACAGCTATGACCGCCTCGACGCAGTCAGCACTCAGGACGCATTCGCGACGGCCCGTGAGCTCGCCCGAACCGAGGGGGTGTGGACCGGCCCCAGCGGCGGAGCGAGCGCCCTCGCCGCGATACGCCTGGCGCGAGAACTGGGCCCGGGTCATCGGGTGGTGACCCTGCAACCGGACTCAGGCCTGAAGTACCTCAGCGGCGACCTCTACAACGAGCTCTGAGCCTCCGCGATTGCCCGACCGACGAGGACCCGGGCCAGATGATGGCGGTACTCGACGTCACCATTGAGGTCTTCGGGCGGTTCGGTGCCTTCGGCCGCGACCGAAGCGGCATCGGCAGCCGACGCGCCCGAGACGAGCGCGCCCTCGACCGCGGCGGAGCGCATCGGCATCGAACCCATGTTGATCAGCGCCACCTTCGGTGCGGCGCCGAGCAGGACAGCGGCACCCACGATGGCCCAGTCCTGGGCCCGCCGGTTGAACTTCTGAAAGCTCCAGCCGAGCCCGGCCGCCTTCGGAACCCGAATCTCGGTGAGCATCTCGTCGGCGGCCAGAGCGGTCTCGAGGAAGCCGGTGAAGAATTCGGCCGCGTCGATGACCCGCTCTCCGTTCGGCCCTCTCGCAACGAGGCTGCCCCCGGAGGCAAGCAGTGCGGCCGGAAGATCCGACGCCGGGTCGCCGTGGGCGAGGGACCCACCGAGGGTGCCCCGGTGACGAACCTGCGGATCTCCGACCTGCCCGGCGACGGCCGCCATCAGCGGTGCCTCGGCGTTGAGCAGATCGTTGGTCTCCAAGTCGCAATGACGGGTCAGAGCCCCGATCGCGATGTGGTCGCCCCCATCGGTGACGTAGGACAGGTCGGCGAGGCGGCCGATGTCGACGCCGGGGTATGCGAGCAGATCCAACGCGCTGCGCCGCGCGCCATCGCGGTTGATCTCCAGCCCATGGGCCGCGCCCTCTGCTGGTGTCAGTCTCAGCGAGCCGGCAAGGTCTCTGGCCCCGGAAAGGCGGTCCATCTTTTCATGAAATGCTTTTCGGCGGCCGTCGGAAACGCATCCCAGAGAGAGGCCAATTGGCGTCAGGCGCTGGTCAGCGTTGTCGGCCCGCAGCATCAGCCGGTATTCCGCGCCCGCTTTCGGAGCAATCGGTTTAATGGGTAAAGTAACAATTTTTTCCCCGCCGGGCAACACATCCAGCGGCGGCAGTTCCCCTTGCTGGATGGTCTCGCCATCCTCCGACACTTGCCATTCGGCATTCAGTTCATTCAGATTGGTAAAGCCATACTTGTTGCGAATCCTCACCCGGTTTGTCGCCCAATCGACCGGTTCGACCGAAATATATTGATAGACTTTTTTCACTTCCCACATCTTTGGTGAAATTTTCCTGTTCGGAAAAATCAGGCCGTTGATACAAAAATTGCCGTCACTGGGTACATCCGGCGGGCCGAAATCGCCGCCGTAGGCCCAGAATTCCGCGCCGGTGGCGGTCTGGTGGCGAATTCCCTGGTCCACCCAGTCCCAGATGGCGCCGCCCTGCAGCACCCGGTACTTCTCGATCACGTCCCAGTAGTCCTGCAGGTTGCCGACGCTGTTGCCCATGGCGTGGGCGTACTCGCACATGATGAGTGGGCGCTTCGGATTCGTCTTGGCAGATCGGAAGAGCGTCGTGTAGGGAAAGGGGGTAGCTCTCGGTGGTG
>CALCCX010000542.1 GCA_937900165.1 uncultured Acidimicrobiia bacterium
TGCAGCATGCCAGGCAAGGCCACCGAACAGGTGGCAGACGCACTGCCCGGAGAGGGCTTCGTCTTTGCAGAACGGGACGGCCTGGTGAGAGTGTCCCCTCACGCCACCACCCCATTGGAAACAGCAGACGCCCTGCGCAAAACCCTGGAGTCGCCGCCCGCCTAGGACTGCCATTGGTCCTGGCCCTCTGGTGGTTGGTGTTGCAGTCTGCTACAGTGATTGAAAGGAGGTTGGCATTGGCAACAACATCACCAACCCGTATAGACGACGAACTCTATGCCTCGGCGAAGATCCTTGGGCCACTGATGAGCCGGAGCGCCGCGCAGCAGATTGCCCATTGGGCCCGCATTGGACGCGAGATCGAGGCCGCCGACAGTGTCTCTCATCGTGCAGTCGCTGATGTGTTGTCCGCCCGTCGAGACTACGACCAACTAACCGCGCATGAGCAAGCGGTGGTCCGCGCCGAGTGGGCTGAGCGGATGGACGCGAGACGTGACGATCTGGACCTCGAGCAGGAGTTCTTGGACCAGGGTCGTTCCTACGTCGAACTCGACGACGATGGACAGGTCGCAAACCGCGAAGCTTCGGTCGGCGAACGCCCTAGCACCTCCTGAGAGGCGTGTCCGACCCCGTTCTGCATGTCATCGCTGGACCCAACGGCGCCGGCAAGACAACCTTCTACGTCAAAATCTTGGGACCGGTCACCAACCTCGACTTCGTGAACGCAGACCTTATCGCAGTGGTCCGCTGGCCCCACGCCGAGACCGAGCACGCCTACGAAGCTGCCGCCCTTGCGGCTGAGGATCGGACCGAGAGGATTCTGGCTAGCCGATCGTTCGCCACAGAGACGGTCTTTTCCCACGAGTCCAAGGTTGCGCTGCTCCGCGAGGCTGAGCAGGCGGGATACCGCGTTATCCTTCACGTCGTTCTGATTCCAGAGAACCTGGCTGTTGCACGTGTCGCCAGCCGGGTGGCCGACGGGGGCCATGACGTGCCGGAGGACAAGGTGCGTGCCCGGTTTTGCCGACTCTGGGGGCACCTGAAAGAGGCAATCGAATTTGTCGATGAGGCCCACATCTACGACAATACCAAAGCAGCTAGGCCGTTCAGGCTCCTGGCAACCTACATTGGCGGCCACCTGATCGGGTTCCCCCAATGGCCGCCGTGGACACCGAAGGAGCTCCGAGAAGCCGGGCGCTAGTCGCCCCGGACCGAATCGATTTCATTGCGGACTCACCATGGAGGTCATGGCTGCTTCCATCTCTGTATTCCGCCTCCAGCCCCGTAGGCCAGTGCATGAACCGCTCGGCTTGGCTCAATTGCTACAAAGACCGTCTCAGGAGAGTTGAGGCCATCCGGGGCGAACGCGCTCAGGTCGTAGTCAAAGATGCCCTCCCATAGTCTTTGCTTGGTCGCGGGGTCGGCGTGAATGGTTGCTCGCCCCCACACGAGGAGTCCGTCGCCGGAGTCGTTGGTTTCCCAGTGCATCGCCACGCGTGGATTGTGCACGATGTTGTTTGCTTTCGCGCTGGAGCGTTCGGTCATGACCCATAGCTTTGTGCCTTCCCACGCGGGATGTACAGGTACGACGTGTGGCTCGTTGTCGGCGCCGATAGTGGCAAGGTAGGTGCGGGCAGATAGTGCCTGCGCAAGAGTTTGTATGTCCTCGATCTTCATTGGTTCCATTCTGTTTCGTATTGGTAGTCGACATACGCTACGGACGCAGGAACTTCCTGCGATCCTACACACCCTGGTGTAGAATGGTGTTATGAGTCGTACGAATATCGACATCGACGACGAACTCGTTGGGCGCGCAATGCGGACGTTTGGGCTTCGGACCAAACGTCAAGCTGTGCAGCTTGCCTTGGAACGACTTCTCGGCGGGGGACCGATGGCGATCGATGAGCAGTTGGACATGGAGGGGGTCGGCTGGGACGGCGACCTGGATGCGATACGGGCAGGCCGTTTCGGCGAGTGGGACAGCGGTGCTGATAGCTGATACCTCGGCCTGGATTGACTACCTGAGGGCGACGGGATCACCACAGGGACGACGCCTACGACAGGCGATCTCCGAACACGAAGTAGTTGTGGTGGATCCGATCCTCCTGGAAGTCATGGCCGGCGCCCGTCGAGACGCGGTTGCCCGCACACAGCGACTGCTGGAGGCCCAACACCTCGAGGCGACATTTCCCAAGCTCGATTGGCTCGACGCAGCGACGATCTACCGGGAACTCAGGTGGCGGGGTGTAACGATCCGCTCCCAGACCGATGCCCTGATCGCGGCTGTGGCCATACGGCTTGAACTGCCGGTGCTTCACCACGACCGCGAGTACGGGCAGATCGCCAACCATTCCGACCTGCAAATAGTCGAAACATGAGCGGACTGCCTCCACTGGAGCACAATTCTTCGTGGGACCGGTGCTCGTGGTCGCGACGTGGAACCGTTGTCGGGATCCGGCTGGGCGTCAGGCCGGGGCGATGTCGGTCTTGGAGAAGTCATCACCCACGAAAAGGAGTGGGTGTCCGAGGCGGCGAGCGAGGGCGTAGGAGAACGTATCACCGAAGTTGAGGCCGGCCGGGTGCCTGCCCTTGCCGAATCGGCGCCACCCGACCAACGCGTCGTGGGCGAGGTCCTGATCGACTGGTACCAACCGAATCTGCGCGCGAGACATGAGCTCTTCCAACAGTTGGGTTCCGGCGGGCCCCGTCTTGGCCTCGATGACAATTCCTAGTTCGACCCGTGTTGCAGCGGACATGACACTCGGCGAATCCATCAGTTTGCGAACGATCTGCGGCCCGCCAGGCTCTTCGAACAAGACCGCAACGATTGCCGACGTATCGACGACCTTCACGATGCGAGACCGTCGCTGTCGTATCCGAGAATTTCGTCCGGTTTGCGTTCGTCGAGCAACTCGACGAGTCGGAAACGATCGATGATGTCGCTCAGATCGCCTTCGCTCCGGCTGCGGCGCTCCAGCTCGAGTCGCGCTTCGAGCGAGGCAACCACGGCCTCGGTGATCGACTCGCCGGTCAACGCGGCGAGATCACGCGCCAGCTGATCCGCCCTCGGGCTCTTGATGCTCAACACCATGGTGCCAGAGTACCTGACTAGGCACCTAGGTTTCAACCTTCATTGGCACTACAAAGATGCTGGATCTACCCGCATACCATTCTCCGGCTCTCAATGGCCGGCGATGGCTTCGACGATGGGTGCGAAGTCTTCGGCGTCGCGCGAAACAAGGGGTGAATGCCGAACTCTTCTCGCAGGCCGTGGAGCTTTTCGATCACCTGTGCGACTGAGCCGATGAGCACGAAAGGCGTTTCGTCGATGAGTTCGGGCTCGATCTTCATGCGGGTGGCGGCCGCGGTTCGAGCCTCGGCCGCGCCAGCTCCTACCTTGGTTTGTTGCGCAAGTGTTGACAGCTCGAGGTGGTCGTACCTTTCCCTGGCAGCAGCCCGAACCCACTCGTGTCGCTGAGCGACGATGTTGCGGGCGAATCCCCCCGCTGTGAGCTGGCCGGTCTGCGGGTCGTGAGTCATACCGGTGAACTGAAAAATGTCGGCTTTGCGGGCTGCCATAGAGACGAGCCGGTGGCCATGACCTCCGATGAGGATAGGAACGCGTGGTTGAACCGGCCGCACCCCGAGATCCTGTATCTCGAGGGTGAAGTGGTTCCCCTCGTAGGTAGTTGCGCCATCGTCAAGCAGCGAACGTAGAGCATCGACCGATTCGCCGAGCCGGGTGACTCGATCCCTGGGAGGGCGCAGCGTGATGTCGCTGGCGTCATGCTCAGATCGCATGTAGCCGGTTCCCAGACCAAGAACCAGTCGGCCCTCGGTCAACAAGTCAAAGGTTGCAGCGGTGCGGGCGACTAACACGGGATGGTGGAACTCATTGTTGAGCACCAACGGGCCGAACCGCAGAGTTGTCGTAGCTTCAGCGGCGACGAGGAGCGGCAGAAACGGATCGGCTATACCGATGTGGTCTGAGCTGAAGAGGTCGGAATACCCCAAGTCCTCGACCTTCTTGGCGTACTCACGTAGGGCAGCGGGATCGTTGAAGGGGCCGGATTGAATTGCGAAGCGGAACGGATGAGCGATAACGAGCAACCTAATGGTTGCGCGTGGTCTTGTCGAAGTTGACTCAGACCAGCATTGATCTGAAGGCGTCTGCCGGCATTGGTTTGGCCAGGTAGAAGCCTTGGCCCCTGGTGCAGCCCATAGTCAGGAGCAGGTCGACCTGGTCTTGGCGTTCGATGCCTTCCGCGACCACCTCGAGGCCTAGTGAGGCTCCCAGTTTGATCATGGACGTGACGATGGCCGTATCTCCGGCATCTACGCCTATCCCATCGATGAAGCTCT
This sequence comes from uncultured Acidimicrobiia bacterium, assembly GCA_937900165.1. GTDB lineage: Bacteria > Actinomycetota > Acidimicrobiia > Spongiisociales > Spongiisociaceae > SZUA-232. The sequence continues at coordinate 4,363 of CALCCX010000542.1, forward strand.
TGTCGATTTTCAAGACGTCCACCGGTAGCCGTTGCAGATGGGTGAGGCTGCTGAATCCGGTCCCGAAGTCGTCGACCGCCAGGCGGACTCCGAGGTTCTTCAGCCGCTGCAGCATCGATGCCGATTCGTCGAGGTCGTGGAGAAGCTGTGACTCGGTCACTTCGAGGCACAGGTTGGCCGGGTCGATGTTGTGGTGGGCGAGAGCGTTGCGGAGGTCGATTACCACTGTGTCGTCTGAGAGTTGACTCGCCGAGAGATTCACCCGGATGGTTGGACCTTGCGGTCCCCACGAGACAGCCTGGTCAAGGGCTTCACCCAGCACCCACGTGCCGAGTCGATCCACCAGTCCCGCGTCCTCGGCAATATTGATGAACTCTGACGCGCTCAAGAGGCCGTGTTCCGGGTGTTGCCATCGGACGAGGGCCTCGGCGGCGAGTACTTTTCCCGTATCGAGATCGAACTCTGGCTGATAGTGGACTTCGAGTTCACGGTGTTCGAAGGCTCTGCGCAGGGCCGCTTCTATCTTGAGTCGCTCTCCGGTGGGCGCTCGGTCCTCTGGCAATGCCACTTGGTATCGATTCGGGCCTCCCGCCTTGGTCCGGCTGAGTGCCGCGGCGGCCCGCCGCAGGATGTCATCTGGGACCGAGTCGGTAGGTTCTGGCAGGGCCAGGCCGATGTTGGCCGTGACAAAAACCTCGTCGTCCCCAAGTCGCATCGGTGCCGCCACGGAAGCCAGAAGACGGCCGGCCACCTCTGTGGCGACGTGCACATCGACCTGCCCACCCAGCACGATGGCGAACTCATCGCTGCCAATTCTGGCAATTTGATCAGTTCCTCTGAGGCGACTCTGCAGTCTGAGAGCCACGGTGCGAAGGATCGTGTCTCCTGAGCTGTATCCCATTTCATGGTTGATGGATGAGAAGCGGTTTATGTCGACGATCAGTGCCGCGCCCAGCCGCACACCGTGCCCGTTCTCAGGTGTCAGCGCGTCGAGGATCGACCGACGATCGAGCAGTCCGGTAACCGAGTCCCGGCTTGCTGAAGTTTGAATGGACACCGAGAATCTTGTCACATAACCCCTGGAGCGACAGTGGCGGTCATCTTTCCCGATTGCCTCTCGAGAAGAATGACTAGTCATAACGTGAGTCCGAATTGTAGTGCTGGGCCGGTTGGCAGGATATGGGTCGCGGGACTCATCCTGGGAGTGTTCGGGCGCGCCAGCGACAGAATTGGTGGTGTTCTAGGTAACGTGCGGTCGGCATGGGTGGACGTTGAAACGCAAACCGACC
>CALCCX010000543.1 GCA_937900165.1 uncultured Acidimicrobiia bacterium
CGACAGTGCCGGCATCGAGCCCGGTGACATCATGATCTCCCTCGAGAACCTCCTCCTGGCGACGGATGGCACCATGGCCGACTACTGCGACGTGCTTCGTACCCAGGGAGCCGACGCGACGATGGACGTCGAGATCTACCGTCCCTCGCTCGACCTTGTCCTCACCGGACAGGTCAACGGCGATCCGATCGAGCTTCCTCTCATCACTCAGACCGTGATCGAGGAGTCCGGCGGGCCCCAGGGCGACAACAACGGCGGCGCCGTGGCCGCGCCCTACAGCTACACGACAGTGAGCGACGACCAGGGCCTGATCAGCGTCTCGATTCCGTCGAGTTGGAGCCAGGTGGACGGGGCACCCAACCCCGACTTCGGCCCGAGCATCTGGGCATCGCCCGACATTCAAGGATGGCAGGAGACCTGGGGCGTACCCGGCATCATCGTGGAATCGTCCCCCGACTTCGGGGCGGCCGACATTCCCACACTTCTGGAAATCCGTGATCAATCGGCAAGCTGCGTGAACCTCGGCGCCGAACCCTACGAGGACCCGCTCTACTCCGGCACCCTGCAGATCTGGGGCAGCTGCGGAGGCACCGACACCTTCTATGTGGTCCTCGCCGCCGCACCACTCGACCCGGCCGAGGACTTCCTCATCCGACTGGAGGTCCAAGCGGTCGAGCAGCGCGACCTGGCCGCGGCCGACGAAGCCCTGGCCACGTTCATCGCCAACATCTGATCGACGAGTTCTCGTGAGCCGTTCATCGATCGCCCACGACGACATCGTTGCCTACGCCGCCGGTCACGGCCTACAACCCGATGATGTCCAGCAATCGCTGATCGACGCGACGGTCGAGAAGGCCGGCGCGCACGTAGGAATGCAGATTGGTGTCGATCAGGGTGCGTTCATGTCGGTGCTCGCGGCCGTACTCCGACCGAGGTTCGCGGTTGAAGTCGGAACCTTCACCGGCTACTCCGCCCTGTGCTTGGCTCGTGGCCTCGCCGACGACGGCCGACTCCTGTGCTGCGATGTCAGCGAGGAATGGACCTCCATCGGCCGCGAGCACTGGGAGATGGCCGGCGTCGCGGAGCGGATCGATCTCGTCATCGCGCCCGCCCTCGAGACCCTGCAGGCGCTTCCTGAGGAGCCGACCATCGACCTCGCGTTCATCGACGCGGACAAGCCCGGCTATCGGGACTACTACGAGGAGCTTCTCCGCCGACTTGCTCCCCAGGGTGTAATCCTGGTCGACAACACGCTCTGGTCGGGAAATGTGCTCCCCGATTCAGGGGCCGACGACGAGAACACGATCGCGCTGCGCGCCTTCAACGATTTTGTGGCGGTCGACGAACGCGTCGACGTGGCCCAACTGACGGTGGGCGACGGGGTGACGATGATCCGCCGTCGTTAGCGAGCCGGGGTCGACAAGGTTCACTCACTCCGAGGCCTCGTCGTCGTGCACCTCCGCGATCGGGTGGGTGGTGACCGACATCGGATCGGGCGGTGGTGCGATCGGGTGGTCGCCCTGGTGACGGAACCAGACGGTCTGTTGGGGGAAGGGAATCTCGATGCCCGCTTCATCGAGGGCGTTCTTCAGACGCAGCCGGAGCTCACGCTCGACCGCCCACTGCTTCGACGGTTCTGTTTTCACCACGAGACGCAGGGCGACCGACGATGCTCCCAGGCTCTGCACGCCCCACACCTCGGGTCGCTCCATGACCTCGTCGCCGCCCCATTCGGGGTCTTCCCACAACCCGTCGCCGACCCGCTGGATCACCCCCTGGGCAAGCTCCAGGTCGGTGTCGTAGGCCACCTCCACATCGATGAGGGCGCGCGACCAGAGCTGGCTGTAGTTGCCGACACGGAGAATCTCACCGTTGGGGAAGTGCCACACGGTGCCGTAGACGTCGCGGATCGTGGTGGACCGCAGCGACACCTTCTCCACGGTGCCGGTGGCGTCGCCCACATCAATGATGTCGCCGACGCCATACTGATCCTCGATCAGCATGAACAGGCCGGAGAGGAAGTCCTTCACTATGGACTGGGCTCCGAACCCGAGGGCAATACCACCGATGCCGGCACCGGCGATGAGCGGCGCGAGGTCGATGTCGAGTTGGCCCAACACCAACAGTGCGCCCACGCTCCAGACCGAAGCCACCACGATGCTGCGTAGGACCAGCCCGATGGTCTCGGCCCGCGCCGTCGACCGTGTCTTCTCGCTCTGCTCGATCAGGAGACGACCGGGGCCCCGTTCGCGCAACGCCCGCAGCCGCTCGTCGGTCGGCGATGCAGCCACGGTGTCGACGAATCGGCTGACGACACGTTGGAGAATCCTCGACACGATCCACGTGGCAATCAGGACGAAAATGATGCGGATGGGCCGATCGAGCAGCCACTCCGCACCATTGGCGAGGAATTTGTTCTCGGTCCACTCGAAGACCTGTTCGCAGGCGTAGGACGAGCCTGCCTCGCCACAGGCCTCGATCAGCGCATCGGAGGACTGGGCGGGGATCAACGGCATGACCGTCGACGCTACGACCAGTGTGCAATCCGGCGGTGGATCGCGAATATTTCCTGTGGTGGCGGGGAAGGCGACGGAACATACCCAGAGCGCTTTTTCGGGGTACCAAGGACAGGGGAACCCCCAGTCTGGTTTCGTCAACCCTACGAAGCACTCCATACCGGCGGACATGGTTCACCTGGCGCCGGAACATCGAGACCGTCGCCCGGAAGCCAACCACACGCGCCGGCGACAAAGACCTGCACAGCCACCACCTCGTCGAACTGGCCGAGGTTCTCACCGAGGCTTCCGGATATGCGGGCCATCCACCCCGGCAGCCCCCAGCTGTCGGTAACTCCGATCAACTCCTTCGTGAAGCTAACCGTCGCCGTACCGTCGTCGACAACAACCCGGTCGAGCAGATACCCCGAATCGCGCAACGGCGTTCGCAAGCCGACGGCCTCCTCGTCAGGGGTTGGTCCATCGAGCCACGCTCGAACAACAGCCTCCGCCTGCGAACCGACATCCACAAGCGTCTCGGCTCCGACAAAACGCTCATAGCCCGCCCGCGGTACAAACGCATCTGTAAGGCACTCGAGAAGAACGACAACGACTCCTCGGCCAACGGAGTCGGCCAGGCCTTGAGTCGAGCGAGTGCTCAGGCGCCCTGCGTTCAACTCGTCGTTGCATTCGGCGAGCTCGGCGGCCTGCTCCTCGACGAGCCGGAGGATCTCCTCGGGCAGTTCGAGCGGCTCACTCGGAGGGCCCGAACCTCCAAGCTCATCGAGACATTCTCGAGGGGCGCGCATGTTCTCAGCTTGCTCCCCCAGCTGCTCGCACGCCCCCAGGCGCAGCGCCCTACGATCCTCAGGTGTGAGATTCTCTTCATCGAGAGTCGTGGTCGTGTCGGCATCGGGCGGTTGCGTCGTCGATCCGGTTGTTCCTCCGGACGCGCCGGCCGTCGCGGAATCGTCTTGATTGCCGAGTCCAACGTCGGTGCTGCCCGCTCCGCATGACGCCGCAAGCAGAATGAATGCCGACAAGCCCGCCCCACACCTGAACCAGAACAGTCTCCGCATGGTTCGCCGGCCCTCGGCCCGAGTCCGCCTCACGCGCGGTCACACTAGATCACGCGACTTGCATCCACCCGCCGTTTCGTACCGGGGCAATTGGGGTGTCTAGGGCTTCGTGTAGTTCACGTCGTCGCGACAGAACTTATAGTCCTTCGCATCCAGGAAGTGGCACCAGAGCTGCCCTGCAGTGCCATTCGGCTTCGTTGGAATGTCACGTGCGGGTATCCGGGTAGCCGATTGATCGCCGGGACTCCATGCCGCCACCTCAATGTGCTGCCGAGCGTCATTGCCGCTCGTATCGCGGGGAGCAGATCCGAGTCGCCAGAGAAGACCACCGCCACATCGTATTCGTCGTGCACTGCGCCCAGAACAAGGTCGACGGCCCGCTGAACATCGATGCCTTTCTCCCGCGGCTTCTCCCCGGACCGAACGATGGCAGCACGATCCCACTCGTTTTCCCACCCGCGAGGGTATGCCAACGGATGAGAGAAAACGGCCACGTCGGGGTGGCGCTCCCAGTGCGCAATCTGACGGCTGGCCGCACCGTGGCCTTTGGGGTCGAGCGCACCGTCCGGCATCCCGCGGTAGATGCGGACCTCACCCAGCTCCGTCTCGTTCTCGGTGCCCCCATACGTCTGGTTGCGCTTTGCCTGGAACAACACGCCAGCGAGGTCCGGGTGAATCTGACCCGTCGACGGCCAGGAGTCGGGGCCGGCAAACGCTCGGCGGGCGAGCTTGTAGACATTCTGGTAGTCGACAAAACCTTGAGCGTTTTCAATCCGCCTCCAGTACAAAAAAATCCCCGCCAACCCAGGCCGAAACCTGAGGGGCGGGGAGGATTGAGTTAGAACTATAGCAACACTCGCTTGTGAAGGCAATCACGAACGTGTACGCCGCCGGTCAGTCGTCACAGGAAGCATCGGCTCCCCACGCCCAGACATTAGCACTTGGCCTCTTCAGGCGTGGGTACGTCAAGTCACATATCTCCGTATCTGCCAGATTATTGATACGATTTCGCCGCATGTACCAGTTTCGGATGGGCGAGGCGGCACGACTTCTGGGCGTCAGCCCCGACACCGTCAGACGGTGGGCAGACCAGGGTCGCCTCGACACCACCCGCACCGCCGGCGGTCATCGTGAGGTTGCCGGCACCGAACTGGCCCGCCTCGCCCTCGAACTCGGCGACCCGCCAACCGACGATGCCCGCTCGGTGTCGGCCCGCAATCCTTTTCCCCGCCCCGTCACCCGCGGGCTCCGCGCCCCGCGCACGTCCACGGCCGCCTCCCCGCCGGCCGCACCCCGCGCCCGCTC
>CALCCX010000544.1 GCA_937900165.1 uncultured Acidimicrobiia bacterium
CTCGGCGAGGCTGTCCCCAGGTGTCGACACGTCCATCGGCTCCCTGCTCTGATAGTGAGGACCATTCCGCAAAGGGCTCACTCGACACGCCTCACCATGAGACTATGTCACTTCGGCCCCGGTTCTCGAGTGTGTTGTTCACTACCTCCCAAGCCCCATCGGGTGGCCATCGCTGCGGCGTGGGCTCGGTTGGTGACTCCCATGCGCGCCAGAAGGTCGGTGACGATTCTGCGGAGGTGTCTTTCCGAGTAGCCCGTTTCCGCCGCGATGGCCGCCGGTGATGCCCCTCGTGCTACGAGACCGACTATCTCCTTGTCTCTCGCGGTGAGATGAAGGTCACCTGGGGGTTCCTCGAGTCGCCTGACGATCGAATGAGCGGCGCGTGGCGGCAGCACGACAAAGCCCGCGAGCGTGGCCATCAGAACTTGGGTCAGCTTGTCGGGCGGTAGGTCGGGTTCCACGATGCCGCTTGCCCCAGCCTTCACATATGCCCGGTAGGTGAGTGCACTCGGTGTGTCTGCGCATACTGCAACGATGCCGGCGCGAGGGGCGGCAGCACGCATTTCTCGGACCAGGTCGGGGGTTCGTTGCGGGATCGCCAGGAAGGTCGCGGCGTCAGGGTGGGCTTGAAGCCACTGGGGTAGGGAGCCTATGCCGATTACGTCGTATCCAAGCGCGCCCAACGCCGCCCTCAGCTTGCCTACCGTGGCTGGGGCGATGTTGGCGTCGATCCCTGCCGGGTTCCCGTCTTGTGCATGCACGCATGGCTCCAATCTCCTGTGCATCGTTGTCATCTGTGTCGGTTGCCGGGTTCGCGTCGCGAAGAATTCAAGAAAATGTGTCACGCGCGGCCGGTTTCGGACACAAACGGGTTCAAGAGGGCTGGGGCAGATCGGACGCGAGGTCAGGAGCGCGGTTGTGACATGGACGGGATTGCTGAGAAGAACTGTCATCTGGGCGCGACCGGTTTTTCTGGTCGCCCTCTCCGTAGTGGTGGTGGCTCCAGGGGGAGCACCACCGGCGGAGGGCGAAAACCCCGCCGGCCGCGTCCAGGCAGTCTTCGAGGGAGGCACAATCGACCTGGCAGGGGACTGGGGAGACGCGACTGCGTGTCTCGTATGGGACGCGGCTGGCGGAGTGGAGTGTTTCCGTGCCGAGGACCAGATGAATCAGCGGATCACGGAACTGGAGGGCAAGCTCGGTAAATCGGAAGTGTCCCTGGCGGCGGCGCCGAGGTGCTCAGGGTCCGTGCGCCTGTATGACGGTGCTCTCTACACCGGCGATGTGCTGCACGTCCGGGATCGTTTGACTTGGATCAATCTCGGCAACTACGGGTTCTCCAACCGGACCTCGTCCTTCAAGATCGGCCCATGCTCGTCCTATCTGGCCGACTACAACAACGGTGACGGATCCTGGTACTCGACTTCGAAAACTCAAGCGGGGGATGTAGCTTCAATCATGGACTCCGGGTGGAACAACCGGATCTCATCAATCTACATCCGTTAGCGATCACCGACACCTCAGGGCGGTTCGACGATCCATGAGCAGCAGCCGGGGACCACTCGATCCCGAAGACGCACTCGGGCGATTCGACGACCTGTACAGGGCGCACTATCGCCAGATAGTCGCGTATGCGATGCGCCGCACCCCCTCCGTCGAAGCCGCGGACGATGTTGTGGCAGCCACATTCCTCGTCGCCTGGAGCCGGCTCGAACACTTCGTGGGCGCCAAAGAGCCTCTGGCATGGCTTTACGCGGTGGCCAGACGTACTGTCCTGACCCACAGACGCTCCGACTCGAAAACGACACGGATTGCCGAAAAGGCCGCTGCTGAACATCGCCATCCAGCCGAAATGATCGAATCGACATTCGAAGCGCGGGAACGGCTCTCCGATGTGACCGCCGCCATGCACCGGCTCTCCGAAACCGACCGGGAACTTCTCAGACTGGTCGGGTGGGAACAATGCGACCATGCCGAGCTCGCCTCGATCCTCGACATCTCTCGGACGGATGTTCGAACCCGACTCCTTCGCTCCCGGCCGCCGCGCCAAGCGGCCTACGAGGCGCACCGGGATACTCCCCCGAGAGGAGGCCGATGATCCATGACTAGCCAACCGATGCAACGCGAAGCGCATATCGCGCACATACAACATGGACATGGACCGACGAGGAGGGAGACGGGTCATGCGTAAACCCAACGACGCATTCGAAGCGCTCCGGGACGCCAACCCGGTCGACGAATCGGCTCTACCCGGTCCGGAGTCGCCCAAGGCACGCGCCCTGCTCGCCGAGATCACCTCGACCCCACGCATCCGGCCTGCCCCACCTGCCAGGAGATCGCGGCGTCTGGCGGTCATCATCGCGATAGTTCTGCTGGCGTTGGCATCGATCGCAGCCGCCTGGCTCGTACTGCGCGACGTCACCGACCCGATATCGGTTACCTGCTACCGCGAAGGCCGCCTCGGCGGCGACATCGCCGCGGTCACCTCCGGCGGGCCCCTCGACGTGAACCTCTGTGATCGGGAATGGGAAGACAGAATCCTCACCAACGAGGCCATCGTCCCAGCCGGCCAGATACCACCCTTGGTTGGCTGCGTCACCGATCGAGGAAACCTCGCCGTGTTCCCCAGCGACGACCCGGGCCTGTGCGCCCAACTCGGCCTCGCCGAACCAGACCCCGCGTCGATACCCCAAGGCAACCAGTTGAGACAGCTCAGCGACGACCTCGTCGCCCACTTCGACGCACAGGAATGCCAGCCCCTCCCAGACGCCGAACGCGACGTACGGGCAATACTCGACAGCTACGGCTTCGACGACTGGCAGATCCAATCGTCCCCTACCAGGCCGAGCCGCCCCTGCGCCAGCTTCTCACTGGACCCCGCCACCCAAATCATCCACCTCGTCCCCATCCCCCCACCAGACTGAACCACCCCACCCGAATCCAGTCGGCCAATAAATTTTCTCAAGAAATCCTGTCACGCGACACCGACTTCCGACACAAGCACACTGAACAGCGGGAACCAGTCCCGCCGTCTACCTGCGACCCCGCTCGCCGACGTCGAGCCAGAGGCCGACGAAGGGGGGCCAACCACAATTGAGCCGAGTCCAGAAAGGAGGGCAGTTGGGCGTTTGTCATCGAGCTGAGACTCCTAATGAGAAGCAACGTCATAGAATATCAAGATGACGTGCAGGACTGCCAATCAACCCGACCACAGAGCAACGGTGGAAGGGTCGCGATTGGCAGAAAGAAGGGGAACATGAAGAAGCGAATTTCACAACTACTAGCCATAATGTTGTTCGCTGGAACAATACTTATTGCTGCGGCGCCTGCTCCAGCACCAGCGTTCACCAACGCCTGTGGTTCAGGCGGTCACACGGGGAACACAACCACCGAGCGGGCTTCAGCATGGTGGAACAGTGTCAATGACCCGGATTGTTGGGTGCAAGCCGCTGCAAAGTGCGATGTCTCGCCATCGGGTACGGGGACATGGTATTGGGCCAGCAAGAAGAAACTCGGTTTCGTATCCGTTTATGACTGCGACTGGAATATCACCAAGGAGGAACTCGTGCTGTGGGGATACGGTTGGGGCCCACAATAGAACAACGTCGACCCGGCCCAGGAGTTGGCCTTCGGTCTCATCGACGACCAACTGCTGAGGTGTCGGCTGTGATGCTCGTGGTCGTGCTAATTCTCTCGGCGTGCGGACAAAGTACAGCCGTCGTACTGTCGGACGAGGCCCTCGTCCGACAGTACTTGTCGTGGGGCGACCCAGAATCTCAGGATTCCATTCAGCGCCGCTGGCACGCCACTGTGCAGGATGCTGTGGCGAAGTGTATGGATCTGAGAGGATTCGAATACACTCCAGTATCCTTGGAGGCATCCGGCTTCGGTCCTGGTACTGGAATATCACAAGAGGATTTCGCAGGGCGCTTCGGGTTCGGCGTCACCACCAACGATGCGTACTTTGCGGCAGCGATGGGGGTCGCGGCCAGAAACGATCCGAATGACGAATACCTAGACTCTCTAGAGCAACAAGAACGTAGGACATACGATCAGACCTTCATCTCGTGCATGGATACGATCACACAAGACGTCGGTCCGGCACAGAGCTTCATCCAGGAAGTTCGACGCCTCGAGGACTCGGTCCGTCGAACACCCGAGGCGATCAACGCCCAAGGCGATTGGGTGACATGCATGGTTCTGGATGATGATTTCACGTCGGTTCGGTCTTTGGAGGAGTTGACAAGCCTCCTCCAGGTTGAATACGAAGACGCCAAGAACACACCGGACGTTCTCACCGGCTTGCAAGAGCGGGAAATTGATTTGGCAATCAGGAATCTCGGATGCGAAAAGGAACTCAACGACAGACTCGCTGTCACAGCGAGCGACCTTGAACGGGCGTTCATCGATGAGAACCAAGAAGAAATCGCTGACCAACGCTCGAACCTTGGGGGATGACTCGTCGTGCGGCTCACGGGGCAGCATGAGCGTACGCTGGCTGCTCGCTCTCGCAATCATCCTATCGGCGGCAACACTGCTCATAGCCCGATTCTCTCTGACCACTCCGTCAGCCGTCGAGGCAGCGCTGTCCGCTCCTCCGATTCCCCCTGCGACCGTGGAAGTCGAAATGCGCGTGGTCAAAATCGAAGCTGTCTCTCGAGGCACCGTTGAGTTCGTTGGTCTCCGAGAGGTCGTCCTTCCGAACCTACCCGGGTTGTCGGACTCGACCCCAATCGTCACGTCGAGTCGACCCGACGGCGACCAACTGACGTCTGGCGACGTCCTCCTGGGGGTTTCGTACCGACCGGTGATCGTGCTCGAGGGAGACACTCCCTTGGTACGAGATCTGGCAACAGGATCAGAAGGGCCGGATGTTGAGATACTCCAGGCTGCCTTGGCGAGGTTGGGTTTCCTGGATGCCGTCGAGGTTGACGGCCGATTCGGATCAGAAACCCGTCGGGCATTGTCGGGGCTCTATGAGCAAGCCGGCTACTCCGCGCCGCTGGCTGGACGGCGAGTGTTCGCGCCAATGTCTGAACTATGGATAACTCCCGATACCGATCTCCAAGTCCGCACAATGGCGAGCCCTGGTACGCGTCTTTCGGATGGAGAGTCGGTGGGGACAATCTCTACACCTGAGTTCGTGGTCGTAACCAGGGTCCAACAACGCGAAGTGAGCGAGATGTCCATCGGCGACGCGGTCACCATATTGGACGAGACAACCGGGGAGGCAGAAGACGCAATAGTCTCATCGATTTCTCCGGTGCCAGATACCGAAACTGGCCTGGTTAGGGTCACGATCTCTGTCGACACTGCCTTCGATGCGGACCGTGACTACCGCGTCACCATCGCTCTGAGCCAGTCCGACGGCGAAGTGCTCGCGGTTCCAGAGACCGCTATCTATTCAGGAAGTGGTGGAACCTCGTATCTATTGCAGATGGTGGATGGGCGCGCAGAACGAATCGATGTCACGGTGGGTATCGCCGGGTTGGATGGCTTTGCTGAGGTCACTCCCTCGCCAAGCGCCGTCTTGCGGGCCGGGGACGCCGTATTGATCGGACCGGAACAATGATAATTTCCGTACGGGATCTCCATGTGACCTACGAAGGCCCAGTCCCCGTGCAGGCGGTCCGCGGTGTCACATTTCACGTAGAAGAGGGCGAGTTTGTGAGCATCGTCGGGCCCTCAGGGTCCGGGAAATCATCCATCTTGTATGCCCTTGGAGCGCTGCTGCCACAATCGGCCGGACAAGTAATGGTGGGTGGGGTCAACCTTTCCAATTCGTCGGAATCGGCTCGAAACGAGCTACGAGCTCACACGATTGGATTCGTCTTTCAGGAGTTCCATCTTCTAGCTCGCATGAGCGTGCTCGAGAATGTGGCGATGGGGTCGCTCTACACCGGGGTTCGCCCGCGAAAGCGCGAGGAACTGGCGCTTCGCCTCCTCGATAGCGTCGGTATCGGTCAGCTTGCCGACGCAACGCCCCAGCGGTTGTCTGGCGGCGAAAAGCAGCGCACCGCGATCGCTCGAGCCCTCATGGGTAGCCCGCGAGTTCTTCTCTGCGATGAGCCGTCGGGAAACCTTGATCGAGAGAGCACCCACAACGTGATTCAAGTCTTGAACGACATCCGGTTGGAGGGGGGCCCCGCTGTCGTGGTGGTAACTCACGACCCCGAGGTTCAGGCAGCTTCTGACCGTGCGCTCACATTGCGTGATGGCGTGCTCATGAGAGGCGAGCCTCAGTGAGATCTCGTCAGCGGGCGCGCGTCGCCACTGCGGGGTTGGTTCGAGAAGCGATCCACGGCCTGATGGCCTTTCCGATTAGGACGGCGCTGACGGTCATCGGAATCTCGGTTGGACTCGCCGCGATGGTGGCTTCGGTTGGAATTTCCGAGTCCACGGGCGCGAACATCGCCTTCCGGTTCTTTGAGGCCCAGGCCGATCATCTCCTCCTACGTACCCGCGACACAGCGACCTTGGAAATCCGGGACGATGCTCTTCGAGACCTGCGCGCATACCCCGGAGTGCAAGCAGTCGCACTCGCCTCCGAGTTCAGGGAAGGACAAATCGTGACCGCGCGAGGAGGCCCCGACTCGGTCGATGCGGTTCGCATTCCCGCGAGCGTTGTGGCCGCACAGGGCTCGCTGTTCGGCGTCATCGGTGCATCGTTCACCACGGGACGCCCCTTCGACATCGGCCACGTCGACCGACAGGCTCGAGTGGCTGTACTGGGTGAGGACCTTGCAAAACGGCTCGGAATCTGGACCATTGAAGGCCAGCCGACAGTCCATATCGGAGATCAGGAGTTCTCGGTGATCGGCATTGTCGGTTCCGTCGAATTCTATGACACGGTGATCGATGGCCTTGTGATTCCCGAATCGGCGGCCGGCTCCCTCAACGCAGTTCGCAGCTCTGTCATTGTGGCCGTCGACACCGAGCCAGCATCTACCTTTTTGATTGCCGGTGTCGCCAACCTGGTCCTTGCTCCGACTGCGCCAGGAGATCTAACCGTGAGCGTGGCGTCGCGTCCACCCGATGTAGCCGCGGCGATCGAGAGCGACATCGATTCTTTGGCAATCGCTCTGACCTCGGTAGGAGTGCTGGTCGCGGCAATCAGCGTGGCGGCGGTGATGACCATCAATGTGACTGAGAGGACGTCAGAGATCGGTTTGCGGAGGTCTCTAGGCGCGTCGAAGCGGCATATTGCAACACAATTCCTGCTCGAAAGCGCGACAGTGGGTCTTATGGGAGGGCTCCTTGGCTCGATGATCGGCGTGGGCCTGGTGGTAGGAGTCGCCACAGTCAGAGACATCGAACCCGTCATGTCCCAAGAAATCCCAGTATTCGCAATAGGTCTGGGAGCAATCGTCGGCACACTCGCAGGCATAAGTCCAGCCATTCGGGCTTCGCGGATGGCGCCCGCATCAAGTTTACGCAATTGAGGGACGCCTACGTCCGGCCACCTCCCGGCTCGCTCGCTTGATCACCGACGGCGCCAGCGAGAGCCCCCGGAAGGTAGAGGCTGTGTTATTCCCCCGAGCGATAGCCTCTACCTATCCGAGAGACTTCGGTCTCGCCGTCCTCGCCCCCACAGACCCAAGCTTCCGGGGGTGTAAGGACGGAAATTTCTATTTCAATATTGTTTAATTCTTGTTTAGTTAGATCGGAAGAGCACACGTCTGAACTCCAGTCACACTGATATATCTCGTATGCCGTCTTCTGCTTGAAAAAAAAAACATAAAAAAAAAACAAACAAACACATAAAGAAAAAAAAAAAAAACACATATC
>CALCCX010000545.1 GCA_937900165.1 uncultured Acidimicrobiia bacterium
TGGCAGTTGTGTTGTTGTTGTTGTTGTTGTTTTTTTTTTTTTTTTTTTTTTCAAGCAGAAGACGGCATACGAGATATATCAGTGTGACTGGAGTTCAGACGTGTGCTCTTCCGATCTCGATTGCGGAATTCACCAAGGGCTCGGTTCTGCGTCCGTTGCTCGGGGCCCTCTCGGCTGACCTGGCAGATCAACTGTGGCACAGATACGCTGCGGCAGTTGCCGAGGCCTACCCGACTCGTCCAGATGGATCCACCCTCTACCCGTTCAAGAGACTCTTCCTGGTCGGCAGACGGTAAAGAGGTTCCGCCGAGGGCCTCACCGCGATCATCCGATCACTCCCAGGCACGCCGGGAGGGGGTCGAGGGTCACAGGTTGGCGGGTCCCTCGGCGGTGTTCAACGCGGTGCCGCGGCGGCATCATTGGTCGGAAACGTGCCTAGTTGGAGGAAGCATCAGTGTCGTCCACCGAAGAAAATCCGGTCTTCGATCGCCTTCTTATCGTGCTCTCGCTCTTCGGAGTCGCCGTCGTCGTTCTCGGGATAGTGGCCGTGGCAACTCGCCCTGCGGCGAGCAACGAGATCCCCCTTGGCGAGCCTTTTGTGGCTCGCCTGTCACTTTCAGAATTCCAGATCGGCGGGACCCTCACGGTTCCGGCGGGCCAAGTGGTTCTCGAAGCGTCCAACGATGGTTCCATGGCCCACAACCTCGTTGTGCGCGGCGGCAACCTGCGAACTCCAGACTTCAACCCAGGGGAAACGGTCAGATTGGACCTCGGTGCAGTCGGGGCCGGGACGTTCGAGGTGCTCTGCGACGTTCCCGGACACACCGAGGCCGGCATGGTGTCGACGATCACCGTGGCGCCTCCAGGGACCGAAATCCAGCCAACGGCGACAGCCGACACGTTGCCCGACTTCGTGGCGCTCGATGCTTTGGTTGAAGAGAGCATGTTGGCTTTTCCTGCCGAGACCGAAGGCCGTGGGAACCAACCACTCGAGCCGACCGTGCTGGCTGACGGAACCCTGGAGTTCGAGCTGACCGCCTCCATCGAGCAGTGGGAGGTTGAACCGGGCAAATTCGTAGACGCCTGGACCTATAACGGTCAGGTTCCAGGCCCGGCCATTCGAATAGACGTCGGCGACAAGGTCAGGGTGATCTTGCGAAATGAACTTCCAGACAGCACCGATGTGCATTGGCACGGAGTCAGGACGCCCAACTCGATGGATGGTGTAGCGCCGTACACGCAGGAACTCATCGCTGCGGGAGAGACGTTCATTTATGAGTTCGTGGCCGAGCGGCCGGCGGTCGGGATGTACCACGCCCATCATCATGGGCAACGTGCGGTCCCGAACGGGATGTTCGGGGTGTTCACAATAGGTGACAACCCCATTCCCTACGGGCGGACGATCTCTGGGACGACGATACCCGCGGATCTCGATCTCGCCCTCGACATCCCGATGGTGTTGAACGACGCCGGGGTCATTGGCCTGTCGCTGAACGGTAAATCTTTTCCGGCGACCGAGCCCTACGTTGTCACTGAGGGCGACTGGATATCCATCCGGTACTACAACGAGGGACTTCAGAGCCATCCAATGCACCTGCATCAGTTCCCACAACTCGTGTACGCGAAGGATGGGATCCCCCTCGATTCTCCGTACTGGGCGGACACCATCAACGTAGCTCCCGGTGAGCGTTATTCGGTGCTGGTGAACGCGGATGACCCTGGCACCTGGGTGTGGCATTGTCACATCCTCACCCACGTTGAACGTGACGATGCGATGTTCGGCATGGTCACCGCTCTCATCGTTCAAGAGGCCTGATCTTGGACGGAGCCTCTCATCCATGGTCCGAGTCTGATTGGGGTCGGGTGACGCCCGACCCCAGGCGAGTAGGTCCTGGACATTTCCGGTGGACGGGGGTTGGGCTTGGTCGTGTCGACGAACAGGTAGATTGACTTCCGCCGACCCGGAGCCACATGTTCACGATCCGATTGCTTGGATTCCCAGTACAAATCCAGCTCACTTTTCTGATCTTGGCTCTGTTCATCATGAACTCTGGTCTCGACGTCTTTGGGATCGTTCTGTGGATGGTGACGATTTTCTTGTCCATCCTCATCCACGAGCTCGGTCACGCAGTTACGGCGCGCTGGTTTGGTGCCCGGGTACATTCCATCACGATTCACGGATTTGGCGGCGTTACCGTTTGGTCCGAGACCAACGTTGCCGTGAGGGGCTGGAAGCGGTTCACGGTGGCCGCGGCCGGGTCTGGAGTCGGGCTGATCCTTGGGCTCGCTCTATACGTCGCCGTGAGCCGAGGGGTGTTTGGCACGTTGGCAACGAATGTCATTTCCTCGCCGTGGAGCTTTCGGCCTTTCCAACAGGGCCTGTTCAATCCTTTCGACGCGCAGAGCGCGGCCATTTTCATGGTTGGAATGTTCATCTGGGTGAGCGTGCTCTGGGGGCTCGTCAACTGGCTTCCAGTGGTTGGGTTGGATGGAGCCGCCATGCTGAGGGAGCTACTACGCCCAATTCTCGGTGAATCGACAGAGCGGGTCAGCAGGGCGATCGGAATTGGGACGGCGGTTGCGCTCGCGGCCTACCTCTGGAGCATCGGGGCCAGGTTCGGAGTCTTCATTCTGGCATTCTTGGTCATCAGTGAATTCCAGCGGCCTCGCTAGCGCATCAGGCGGAGGTTGCGTCCGGACCGAAGATGATGGAGGGCTCGAGTCACGGGCCCAGTCTCGGTGAATCTCCGCCAACCGCACGACGTTTGGTCACTCCCACCGGAAAAAGCGGAGCGCGAGCAGGATCGAGAGTACGAGGATCACTACCACGACGAGCAGTGACCGTCCGGCGTCGAGGCCGAGCCAGGCGTCTTGCATGACGTAGATCACATGTTTGAGGGGGGTGAGGCTGCCGACGGAGCGCATCCCCGATGGCAGCACTTCGGGGGGTGGGCCGGCCCCGGCGAGCATCATCATCGTGAACCACAGCAGAAGTCCGAGTGCTTGGGCGGCACGCGCAGTGGGCAGGACAGCTCCGAGCAACACACCGAGGGCAGCGAACATGACAGCCACAAGCAGGAAGGCCCCGACTACGGTCGGCAGCGAGTTCGGAGCGGCAAAGTCGTAGACCAAGGCGGCTGCGGCCACCAACAACAGGCTGCTGGCCGAAGCGATCACCAGAGCGACGACCATTTCGGCACCACCGACTGCCCATGCCGGCACTGAAGAAGCATGGAATCTCTTGAGCACGCCGCGTTCCCGGTATCCGGCGAGGTGCGTCGGGATACTGATGAGACCGATCGAAGCGATCACCAACCCGATGTAGGCGGGCACGTAGTAGCTCATCGCTCCGACCCCCCGGAAGATGTCGGCCTCTGCTTCTTCACCGAACACCCCGCCAAGGACGTAGAGGATGATCAGCGGCAACGCGAGGGCGAACAGCACGGTCAACGGTTCACGTAGCAGCAGTTTCAACTCCACCCATGACAGTTTCGCCAGCGTCCGCACTAGTCGCTCCGACCCGTGCCCGTCAGGCTGAGGTAGACGTCTTCGAGGTCGGCCCCCTTGACCCGAAGGTCTGTTGGCGCGATGCCGTGTTCGATCAGGGCCGCGGCGACAAACGCGAGGACCGGGCCGGTGCCTTCGACCTCGACGCGGTCTCTGGTGCGGTGTACTGCGGTGACATGCTGGGAGCTGTCGAGCCAGGTCAGGTCGGGTTGGTCGGTGGAGAAGAGGACTCGTCTTTTGGTGGCGTGACGGGAGATCAGACCCGATGGGGTGTCGAGAGCGATCAGCCGCTTGTCATCGAGGATGGCCAGCCGATCGCACAGGTTCTCTGCTTCGTCCATGAAATGCGTCACCAGCACCACCGTCGTGCCCCGATCCTGCATCCGGCGAATCAGGTCCCACGCCACCCGCCTCGACGCAGGATCCAACCCGGTCGTCATCTCGTCGAGGAAGACGACCTCGGGATCATTGACCAGCGCCAGAGCAACAAACAAGCGTTGCCGCTGGCCACCGGACAAACTTCCGAATCTCGCGTTGCGTTTTGTATCGAGCCCCCACTGCTCCAACGCCACCCGCCAGTCTCCGCCGCCCGGCACGACCGATGCGAACAGGTCGAGTGCCTCCCACACCTTGATCCGGTCCGGTAGGGCCGATTCCTGCAACTGAGAGCCGATCCTGCGCCGAATCTCGGCGGCGTGGTGACGCGGATCCAATCCGAGGACCCGCAGGTTCCCTCCGTCGGCGTGGCGCAAGCCCTGAAGGCATTCGACGGCGGTGGTTTTGCCCGCTCCGTTGGGACCGAGGATGCCGAAGATCTCGCCGCGCTCCACGACGAAGCTCACATCCTCGATGGCTACGAAAGAGCCGTATCGCTTCTCGAGATGCTCGACGACAACGACCGAATCCGTCTGGTCCATGGACGTCGAGTGTACGCAAAACGAACCGAGGGCGCTCGAACCTGTCGCCTCGCCACCTCGAGACCCTCACCGATGGGCAACGGCATTGATCTCCTAGAGCAGCAAGGGATCCTGGATGACCTCGACCAGCGAGGGGCCCCGGTGGTCGAGACCGGAGCGGAGAGCGTGATCAAGTTGGTCGGCTGATTCGACTCTGACGCCCATCGCCCCGCACAGCTCTGCGTAGGCTGCGAAATCTGGGTTGAGCAAGCCGGTTTGCCACACGTCGAAATGGGCGTCTCTTTGTTCCTTGGAAATCTTGCCGAGGGAGGAATTATTCAGCAGAAGGTGAGTGATGTTCATTCCGTATTTCACCGCCGTGGTGATCTCGGCCATGTACTGCCCAAATCCGCCGTCACCGGTGACCGCAATGATCTGGCGGTCGGGAGCAGCGGCCCATGCACCCATGGCAGCCGGGAATCCGAATCCGATGGATCCGAGATACCCGGACATGAGGACGTCCTGTTCCGCGGCCTCGAAGTATCTGCCAAATGAATATGTGTTGTTGCCGACGTCGACACAAATCACGGCATCTTTCGCCACTTGGCGGTTCATGGCATCGAACACGGCCGCGGCTGAGATTCCTGCACCAGTTGAATCCGAGACGCGAGTTGCTTTCTCAGCTCGCCATATTTTCCAACGTTCGGCTATTTCGGGTCTTTGGTCCAACGTGGCCGGAGTCTCGAGTTTGGCCAGCAGAGCATCTGCGGCCACTCCCACGTGGCTCTGGATTGGGACCGTGACCGGGTGGAATCGTCCAAGGGCCGTTGCGTCGAAGTCGACCTGGATGATTGGTTTGTAGTCGGCGATGCCGGTGTGGTTCGAAAACGACGCCCCGAAAACGACTATCAGGTCTGACTCGTTCATGAACCATGAGGCGACCGGTGTCCCTGACTTGCCAAGTACGCCCGCGCCAAGTGGATGGTGATCCGAGATCAATCCCTTACCCTTGAACGTGGTCAGGACCGGGGAGTTGAGCTCTTCCGCCAACCCGACGATCGGGCCCATGTTCCTGCGTGCACCGTGGCCCACAATGATGACCGGCCTCTTCGCATCAGAGATGAGAGCGATCGCAGCCTCGAGGGCAACGGCGGGCGGTCCGATCTCCCGTGAACCGATCCGTCCCTGCGGTGCACCGGGTGCCATGTCTGGAGCTGGTTCCACCTGAACCTCGTCAGGGAAGATCAGGTGACCTACGTCGCGCTCCAGGATGGCGGTCTTCGCAGCCAAGGTTGTCAGCTCTGCGTGGTTCGAGCCGGGCAGCATGGTGGCCGACGTACGGGCGACGTCTGCGAACGCCGCCTGGAGGTCGAGGTCCTGGAATGCTCCTCGTCCCAGATCCTTGGAAGGCACCTGACCGGAAATGGCCAAAATCGGAGCGCGATCCACCTTGGCGTCGTAAAGACCGGTCAGCAGGTTGGTCGAACCTGGTCCTGCTATTCCGAAACATACGGCGGCTCTACCGGTGAGTTTTCCGTATGCGCTCGCGGCAAACGCGGCAGCACCCTCGTGGCGGATACCGATGTACGTCATGTCTCCGCGTTCTTCGGCTCTGCGAATTGCGTCTGCGAAACCGAGGTTGGAATGTCCGACCATGCCAAAGACATGGCGGACGTCCCAGTTGACCAGAGTCTCGACCACGACGTCGCTGACAGTTCGCACGTGTGTTTGCTCTGTCGGTACCCCTACGTAGATCCCGTCGTCGCGCTCTTCGAGTTCGTAGCGGGCCGGGGTGTCGCTGAACCCCTGAGGCGGTGCTCCGGTCAAAGGGTCGTAGTCGTAGCCATGCCATGGGCAACGCAACCAGCCCTTCTCGATTGACCCCTCACCAAGCGGTCCCCCTTGGTGGGGGCAGTGGTTGTCAAGAGCCCCGTACTGCCCGTTGAAGTGGGACAGGCAGACGGTGAAGCGGCCGGCCGTAACGGTCTTGACCCGGCCTTCCCCCAACTCGTCGAGCTCGGCTACTTTGTGCCAGTCGAGATCCATCTTCGCACCCTCACATGTCTGCGATCGCGCGACCCTAGCGAGCGGTGTGTTCGCCTGCTTCGTTGATGGCTGACCCTTGGAGTCGGTCTGGAATTAGGGAGCTCAGCGCAACGTTCTTCCAGCGCTCTTGAGCTGCTCGCAGGCCAGGGTCACCCGATCGGCCATTGCCTGCTCGGCCTTTTTCATCCACGGCCGAGGGTCATACGCCTTCTTGTCACCGACCTCTCCGTCGACCTTCAGAACGCCTTCGTAGTTGCTGAACATGTGATCGGCCACGCTACGGGTGTATGTGTACTGCATGTCTGTGTCGATGTTCATCTTGATCACGCCGTACTCGAGGGTCTCGTGGATTTCTTCGAGAGTCGATCCGGATCCACCATGGAAAACGAGGAAGAAGCGCCCGGCCTCTCCGTGGGCCGCCTCGACGGCGGCCTGTCCATCCCGAAGGATCGTTGGATCGAGCTTCACGTTGCCCGGCTTGTAGACGCCGTGCACATTGCCAAAGACCGCGGCGAGGAGATAGGTCCCCTGTTCGCCGGTTCCCAACCGTGTGGCAACTTCGAGCATGTCGCCTGGTGAGGTATAGAGCTTGGCCCGATCCACATTCTCGTTGTCGACTCCATCTTCTTCTCCCCCGACGATGCCGATCTCGATCTCGAGGATGATCCCGATGGCGGCCATCCGGTCCAGCAGTTCTTCGGCAATCGTCAGATTCTCAGCAAGCGGGAGCTCCCCACCGTCGAACATGTGCGATTGGAACAACGGCGGCTTCCCCTGCTCGGCTCTTCGCTCGCTCACGGCGAGCAGGGGCCTCACATAGGCGTCTAACTTGGCCAAGGCACAGTGGTCGGTATGCAAGACGAAATGGACCGGGTATTCCTGCGCGATGCGCCAACCAAATTCTGCGAGAGCCTCGGCCCCGGCTGCCATGTCCTTGACCGCCAGACCGGACGCGAACTCGGCACCACCCGTTGAGATCTGGATGATGCCGTCCGATTCTGCCTCTGCGAAACCCTGCATGGCGGCGTTCATCGTGGTAGTCGAGGTGACGTTGACGGCCGGCAGCGCATATTTGCCCTCTCTGGCGGCGTCGAGCATTGCCCGATAGGTCTCTGGGTCGGCGATGGGCATGGCTGCTCCTTGGCTGGCTACCTCCACTCAGGATAGAACGTGACTGTGGCGGGTCGGCCGAGTTCAACCAGCCGCGATGTGGGCCGCGCAGGCCGGCCAGTGTGCCGACCATGGGCCAGAGCCCTTCAGCGCAGCGGCGGCGGCAGTGTTGGCCTCGGCATCAAAGATGCTGGCGCCCGGAAACCCGACCGCGGCGGCTCGTGATTCCCAAGCTGCGGCTATGTGCTGAAAAAGGCCTCCGAAACCGACGGGGTTCCATGCATCGGGGTCGAGGTTCGACTCGCAGTCTGCGAGGTGCACTGCGTCCGCGACGTCCTCAGGAGGGAAGTACAGCGAAAACAACGCAGTCGCTTGTGCTTCGCTCAACGGTCCGGTCTCGGGCAGTTGGACGGGTGGGGGGACGTTTTCGGTCAAGCCGAGCCCTCGCCCGAGGAAAGAGGCCATCTGGTCCCTCGGCACAGGGTTGGCCGGACAGAACGCGCCGGTCCCACAACCCAGGGTTATCCCGTTGGCCGCGATGATGTTGATGTTCGACTCGTGAACATTGCCGTCGTCGTCATCGAATTGATCGTAGGTAGGCATTTCGAGATCTTTGAAGGCCCTCGCCAGGAAAGAGGCCATCTGATCCCTCGGGACGATGGCGGTCGGCTCGAAGGTCCTCGGTTTGACGCCCAGGGTGATTCCGGCCTCAGCGATCCGATTGATGTTGTCCTCGTGAATATCGCCGTTGTCGTCATCGAAGTAGTCGGCGCCTGCCGGGGGCAAATCGAGCGCCCTGGCCAGCAACGTGGCCATCTGAGAGCGGGTCACCAAATCGCCGGGACAATATTGAGTCCCATCCGGGCTACAGCCACTGGTTATGCCTGCTGCGAAGATCGCCTCTATGAATCCTTCGTGGATGTTCCCATTGTCATCGGTGAAGGTGCCACCAGGCGGTAGGTCTTCGCCGGCCGGTGCCCCGGTCGCGACGAAGAGCACCGTCACGACAGCGAAGATGATCAGGTGGGTAAATCGGGCGCGAGTACAAGGCATGATTGAATGGTGAATTAGAACCACATTAGCGTCCTTCGGCGACCAAACCGATCCGAGTGAGCTGTAACGTCAGAGATGTGACTGAACTGGTGGAGCGCGCCAACGCCTGGATCGCCGCTGATCCCGATCCGCAAACCAAGTCGGAACTGCAGCAGCTGATCGACTCAGGAAACCGAGCTGAGCTGTCCGAGCGCATGAACGGAACCCTGGCGTTTGGCACCGCCGGCCTGCGAGGCGCGGTCGAGGCGGGTTCCAATCGCATGAACCGGGCCGTGGTAATTCGCACAACCAGGGGCCTGGCAGACATGCTGCTGGCCCGCTACGGAGGCATTCCGTCTGCGCCGGTCGTGATCGGGCGGGATGCCAGGTTGTCCAGTCCCCAATTCATCGAGGACACCATCGGGGTGTTGGTAGCCGCAGGAATCAGTGTTCGATACTGGGAAGGCGACACTCCGACGCCGCTGGTCGCCTACGCAGGATTGGCGCTCGGTGCGTGCGCCTCGATTGTGATAACCGCCAGTCACAACCCACCCCAGGACAACGGATACAAGGTCTATGACTCGAACGGAGCGCAGATCGTGCCTCCCACCGACGGGCTGGTGGCGGCTCGTATCGAGGAGGTAGGACCGGCTAATCAGGTTCCGATCACCGACGGCGTACTGGCCGGAGCGTCGGCGCTCGCTACGCCGATCGAGCGCGAACTGTTCGACGCCTACCTGGCCGATATCGCGGGCCTGCGTGTTCCGGCTGAATCCCGGCCGAAGATACGGATCGTCTACACACCTATGCATGGAGTCGGATGGCAATCGGTAAGGCGGGCACTGGTTGCGGCCGGTCACGACGATCTTCATCCGGTTCCTGAGCAGGTGGAACCCGACGGGCGTTTCCCGACGGTCGCCTTCCCGAATCCTGAGGAGTCCGGTGCCCTCGATCTCGCCAATTCGATGGCTGAGCGACTCGGCGCCGACGTTGTGATCGCGAACGATCCAGACGCCGACCGCCTGGGAATAACCCTTCCGACCCAAGACGGCTGGGAAAATCTGACCGGAAATCAAATCGGCCAGCTGATGGCCGACTACGTTCTCGCCAACTACGTGCCAACCCGCGACGGCGACCCAGCCACACCCATCGTTATCAACTCGATCGTCAGCTCTCCGATGCTCGAGTTCATCGCCGAGGAATACGGCGCGAGGTTCGAGACAACGCTCACCGGTTTCAAGTGGATCGCAAATGCAGCAATGGATCTCGAGGCTGCTGGACGCGGGACGTTTGTGTTCGGCTATGAGGAGGCCCTCGGATACACGGTTGGGCCGGTCGTGCGGGACAAGGATGGCATAAGCGCTGCTTTGGTGTTTGCAGACCTCGTCGCAGACCTCAAAGCCGGTGGTCACACGGTGCACGATCAGCTCGGTGTTCTCTATCGAAAGCATGGTCTGTGGATTTCGACTCAGAAGAGTGTCGTTAGGCCGGGCAGTTCCGGCAAAGCCGAGATCGCGGCCGCGATGACCCTCCTGGCCGAGCGCCAGCCATCCGAACTTGCCGGCATTCGCGTCTCCTCGGTTACCGACCTTCGGCAGGGAGCACTAGAGCGTCCCCGATGGCTTCCCGCCTCCGCTCTCGTGGTGCTGGAGCTCGACGAGCTCGGCAGGGTGCTGGTCCGACCAAGCGGGACGGAGCCCAAACTCAAGATCTACGTCGACGCCAAATCCACACTGGTCGGCGAAGTGGCCGATGCCGTGGACGAGCTCACCGCCGACGCTGACAAAGTAGCCGAGGCCATGGCCCACTTTCTCGGTTTCGGATAGCCGACGTGCAGATTGTGAGACGTGCGGTCACCACGTTCCCAAAAAGGCCATGTGGCGACTTTGGTGCGTTGGTGTTGGTGGCGAGGTAGTGGATTCCGTGGATGTGGTCGTGATTGGCGGCGGCATCGTCGGCCTTGCCACCGCCGCTGCGGTGCTCGAATTCCGCCAGGGATCCACCGTCGTTGTGTTGGAAAAGGAGGCACAGGTCGGGACTCACCAGACCGGACGCAACAGCGGAGTGATCCATTCGGGCCTCTACTACGAGCCCGGTTCCCAAAAGGCGGATTTCTGTGTGGCCGGGGCCAGGGCGATGCACGAGTTCTGTTCGCGCCACGGCATCGAAATCGGTCGGATCGGCAAAGTTGTGGTGGCGACAGATCGAGTCCAATTGGGCGCGTTGGAGGCCCTGGAGGCCCGAGGTTCGGCCAACGGCGTGGAGACCGAACGGATAGGCCCTCGGGGCCTTGCCGAGCACGAGCCACACGCCACTGGAGTCGCCGCCCTATGGGTGCCTGGTACCTCCATCGTCAGCTTTGGGCAGGTCGCCTCCGCCTTGGCGGGCCAAGTCGAATCGGCGGGAGGCATAATCCTGGTCGGTTCGAAAGTCACAGCAATCTTCCGCAATGGCCCCCTCACGGTGGTCAGGACCGAGGCAGGACTCGAGTTGTCAACCAGGCGACTGGTCAACGCATCTGGGCTCCATGTGGACAGGGTGGCGGAAATGGCCGGGCACCAGCCCACTGTGCGAATCGTCCCGTTTCGGGGCGAATACCGGTCCTTGTTGCCCGAAGCGCGCTCGTTGGTACGAGGTCTCATCTACCCGGTTCCGGATCCCGATCTTCCGTTCCTCGGGGTCCATTTCACGAAAATGATTCACGGTGGGGTAGAGGTGGGGCCAAACGCGGTCCTCTCCCTGTCCAGGGAAGGATATCGGCGGTCGTCAATGCGCCCGGCCGATCTGGCCGACATTGTGAGGCAGCAAGGTTTCTGGCGTTTGGCAAGACGGCAATGGCGGACGGGCCTCGACGAACAACGAAGGTCGCTGTCTGTTGACGCCTTCGTAGCCGATGCGAGACGCTTGTTGCCGGCGCTCGAACCGCACCACCTCGGTGAGTTTCGGGCCGGAGTTCGGGCCCAGGCCGTGGATTCGGGAGGGACGCTGCTCCAAGACTTCGTGATTGAGGAGCACAATGACGTCGTGCACGTCTTGAACGCTCCTTCTCCTGGGGCCACCTCCTCACTCGCGATCGGTCGGCACGTCGCAGCCCTGACCATCGCTGGGTTCTGAGTGCAGGGTCGGATGAGCGCGCCGCGCCGACGGAGCCCATGGATGGTCTTATTGGTGGTTCCGCTTGCGGCGATGATCGCCCAGTCGTTCGGGCGTTTCACCTATGCAGTGGTTTTGCCTGCCCTCCGAGACGATCTAAACATTTCATACACGCTGGCGGGTTCGTTCGGTACCGTGAATCTCGTCGCCTACCTGTTCGGCTCTGCTGCTGTCGCGTGGGCGGCCACCAGGTTCGCCTTGATCGTGATGATCAAAGGCGGGTTGCTCGCCTCCGTCGGAGGTCTGTTCCTACTGGGATGGTCCCCGAACCTCGGCGTTCTCTTTGCAGGCATGGTGATCACCGGGTTGGCTGGAGCGTTCATCTGGATCCCGGCCCCTGGCGTTGTGGCGGCAACAGCTGGGCCGGAGAGACGCGGTCTGGCCATCGGCCTTGTAGGTAGCGGCCTGGGTTTCGGACTGGTCGTGACCGGTCTCCTCGTCCGAACCCAGATCGGTGGCGGTTGGCGGAGTATCTACCGAACAGAAGCCATGTTCGGTGTGGTCGTGTTGGTGGCTGCGTTTGTGATACTCAGGTATCGCACTGGAGCGTCGGCCAGTCGCCCTTCACTTGATGCGATCCGAACGGTTCCTGGGTGGATTCCTCTGGTCGCCTCCTACGGCACCTACGGTCTTTCGATATCTCTGTTCGTCAACTTCCTGGTGGCAAGACTCCAGGAAGACGCCGGTTTCCCGGCGGAAGCTGCTGCTCTGGCCTTTTCTGTCCTAGGAGTGGCGAGCATTTTTGGAGGACCGCTATTTGGGCCGTTTTCGGATCGGTTCGGACGCAGTCTGGCCATGCAGGTCGGTTTCGTCGGAATGGCGGCTTCGGCCATCTTGGCGCTTGTGCACAGCCAACCGTGGCCGTTGGTAGCGGCGACGATGTTCGGGTTGTCGTTCACCGGAGTGCCGACTGCGCTCGCTGCCCATCTGTCCGATCATCTCGAACAGAGTGCCTTTGGTGCGGCCTTTGGCGTGATCACCCTGAGTTTCGGCGCCGGCCAGCTTCTAGCTCCCCAACTCGGCGGCTGGCTGAGCGACGCCAGTGGCTCATTCACGTCCGTGTTCTTGGTGTCGACCGTGGCCGCGTTGGTCGGTCTGGTCTTCGCGTACAACGTTCCGTCCGCGAAACGGGCGCCATCGGTGATTGACCGTGTATGAGGTTGGGGTTCTTGGTCTCTCTAAGGTTCAGCCATGTCTGACGTGCTGAATGGGTTTGTGAAAGGCCTCGCCAAGGCCGAGCTCCATGTGCATATCGAGGGGACACTCGAGCCTGAAATGATGTTCGACATGGCAGGGCGCAATGGAGTCGAGTTGCCGTTCGCGACGGTCGAGGAGACCAGGGCGGCATACGATTTCGATGACCTGCAGTCTTTCCTCGATCTCTACTACCTCGGTGCCGAGGTCTTGGTATCCGAAGACGACTTCGCCGACCTGATGGCGGCGTATCTGCGCAGAGCGGTGGCCGACGGAGTGCGACATGCGGAGATCTTTTTTGATCCCCAAACTCATACGGAACGGGGCATCGACATAGGTACCGTGATCAATGGACTCGCCAGGGCCCAGAGTGAAGCCCGGAACGAGGTCAGCTCAATGTTGATCCTCTGTTTTCTTCGTCACCTGCCTGCATCTGCAGCGCTGGAGGTGTTGGCCGCTGCGATGCCCTATCGCCATTTGATTTCTGCCGTCGGGCTCGACTCGTCGGAGGTCGGCAACCCGCCAGAGCTTTTTGCCGAGCCATTTCGGATGGCGAAAGAAGCCGGCTTCAGACTCGTCGCTCATGCGGGCGAGGAGGGTCCCGCCGACTATGTCAGGGGTGCCCTTGACGCTCTGAATGCCGAGCGCATCGACCACGGAGTAAATGCGTACCACGACGACGAACTCGTCGGGAGGCTCGTTTCTGAAAACATTGCCTTGACCATGTGTCCCATTTCGAACCAGCGGCTCAAGGTGTTTCCGGACCTTCGCGACCACAACCTCAAGCTGTATATGGATCGAGGTGTCATTGTCACCGTCAATTCCGAGGATGCGGCATATTTCGGCGGATACGTGGGTGACACTTATTGCGCCCCC
>CALCCX010000546.1 GCA_937900165.1 uncultured Acidimicrobiia bacterium
GAAACTGCTTTCCCTCCGGAGGCCGTTCCCCTGCCGGAGAGTCCGGTGTTCGAATCCGAAACGACCAGCCCACCGTCGGCGGACTCAGCGTCGGGTAACTCCGCTGCGCCGACAAGTACGACGGGTTCCACAGCTGCGCCCGCCACGACAACTACCACCACAACCATCGTGGCTTCTACAACCACGGTGGCTCCCACAACTAACGCTGCTCCCACGACCACGGTGGCTCCCACAACTACGGTGGCTCCCTCCTCGACGACGGTTGCGGGTTCAACTTCACCGATAGCTCCTTACCCCTGGAAGGACTCCTGGCCAGAGATCGCCATGTGGGAGAAGCTCCTATTTTGCGAGTCGTCCGGCGATTGGCAGGCCAATACGGGGAACGGGTTCTTCGGTGGCATCCAGTTCGTTCAATCGTCATGGGAGTTTGTCGACGGCACCGGCCGGCCCGATCATGCCAGCCGCGAAGAGCAGATCTATCGAGGAGCTCTTCTCTGGGAGCAGCAGTCGTGGAATGCGTGGCCTGGGTGTCGTGACAAGTTCGGTTGGAGTAACAATCAGAACCGTTTGTGACATTGCCCTGCCGTGAGGTCAGGTTGTGACATTGCCCTGCCGTGAGGTCAGGTTGTGACATTGACCCGACGAGAAGTCGGTGAGCTGCTTGAGCGTTACGGGCTTGAGCCGAGGCGGTCGCTCGGCCAGAACTTCGTCGTCGACCCGAACACGGTGCGTCGCATCGTCGAGCTTGCCAGATTGGATTCCCACGATCGTGTCGTCGAGGTTGGCCCCGGCCTCGGATCCCTGACCTTGGCTCTCGCGGAGACCGGCGCCGAAGTTGTGGCTGTCGAAGCAGACCGCAGCCTGCTCGAGCCGCTTGACGAAGTCACCAAGGATATTGCTGTTCGTATCGTTCACGGCGACGCCACCGATCTCAGTTGGGCCAGTCTGCTTGACGGTGATGGGTGGGTACTGGTCTCGAACCTGCCGTACAACGTAGGGACGCGCCTCATCGCTGACGTTCTCGATTTCGTTCCCACGGTGGGGCGACTCGTGGTGATGGTGCAGCGCGAGGTGGGAGAGCGTCTGATTGCCACGGTCGGCGACAAGGCATACGGGGCGCTGTCGGTGAAGGTTGCTTCGTGTGCGTCCGGCCGGCGTTTGTGTTCGGTACCCGCGAGCGTGTTCCACCCTCGTCCGCGGGTTGACTCCGTTGTGGTGGAACTGACCCGTCTCGAGGACGTGGCGGTTCCCGATGAGATCTCGCGGGATGAGATGTTCGGGTTGGTTCGTACGGCCTACCAGCAACGCAGGAAGATGTTGCGCGCTTCGCTGAGGGGTTTGGTCGACAATGATTGTTTCGCGCGAGCAGGTGTGCGGCCGGACGCGAGGCCAGAAGAGTTGAAACTCGATCAGTGGATCGAGCTGACGCTGGCACTTCACCGGTGACCAGCAAGGGTCGTGGGCCGATCGGGTTGCCTGTGTCGCTCACGGCGCCTGCGAAGTTGACCCTGTCCTTGAGGATCGTCGGCGTTCGTGACGATGGTTATCACCTCGTCGACGCAGAGATGGTCAGCCCGGACCTCATCGACGACATTGAGTTGTCCGTTGGGTCCGGGGTCGACGTTGTCGGTGCACGCGGGCTCGAAGTGCCAACGGGCGCGGACAATCTTGTCGAGCGAGCTTTGGACACGCTCGAGGTCAGCGCGCACGCCACCATCACGAAGCGTATTCCCGCGGGCGCTGGGCTCGGCGGAGGAAGCGCAGACGCGGCAGCAGTCTTGGCCTGGGGAGGTATGACTGATCCCCGTGTGGCTTCAGAGATCGGCGCAGACGTAGCTTTCTGTCTACGCGGGGGAAGGGCTCGGGTTTCGGGGATCGGCGAGCGGATCGAGCCGCTCGCGTATGTGCCGACGACGTTCAGCCTGCTCACGCCACCGTTCGGTGTGAGCACCCCCATGGTTTATGCGGCATGGGATCAGCTCGGTGGGCCAAGAGGATCAAACGGCAACGATCTCGAGCCGGCGGCACTGCACGCCTACCCTGAGTTGAGCGAGTGGCGAGACGAGTTGTCGAGAATCGCTGGATCACAGGCTCGGCTGGCCGGCAGCGGTGGAACCTGGTTCGTCGAGGGTGCCTTCGACGGCAGCGTCCGCGGAGCCACGCTGTGTGTCGCTCACACATTGCCGGCACGCG
Source organism: uncultured Acidimicrobiia bacterium (assembly GCA_937900165.1). GTDB lineage: Bacteria > Actinomycetota > Acidimicrobiia > Spongiisociales > Spongiisociaceae > SZUA-232. The sequence continues at coordinate 2,194 of CALCCX010000546.1, forward strand.
GTAGCTGAGGCGCGGTTCCTGCTGGCACCGATTTCAACTTGACCCCGGCTTTGGACAGGTGTTACCTGCGTTGGTAGCGGGTGCGGCGAAGCATCTTCTTGTGCTTCTTCTTACGCATGCGCTTACGGCGCTTCTTTACAAGAGATCCCATTGAGGTCGCAACGGTAGCGGACCGGCAGCGAAACCGACAGCTTGCGCCCTCAAAGTTCTCGGGCGATGCTTGTTGGGCCGCTACTTCGGGCAGAGTTTTGTCGGCAGGGTGTCAGAGACCAGGACGGACACCGTTGAAATCGGAGAACATGCAGACTGTGCAAACACGACGATTGGTCGATTCCGACCAAGTTGCCGACGACCCGAATGAGCTTCGGGACGAGGCAGCCCTTGTCGAGCGCGCACGTACCGACACCCAGGCGTTCGCCGATCTGTACCGATTTTATCTTCCTCGAATTCACGCGTTTGCCTATCGACGGTCCGGCAGCCGTGAGGTGGCCGAGGACGTATCGGCAGCCACGTTCGAAAATGCGCTGAAGAACCTGCATCGGTTCGAGCCTCGTGGTGGTGGATTCGGTGCCTGGTTGTTTCGCATTGCGGCCAACCAGCTGAACGATCATCATCGGAGAGCAGGCCGGGCCAGAGGCGACCGTGGCCAACGGGCCATGTCAAACCTGATCGGCAGGGTGGAGGAACCAGATGAGTTGGTCATGGTCAGCGAAGACCAGACGATGGTTCGCGACGCGATCTCCAAGTTGTCACCTCGTTATCAAAGGGCCCTCTCGTTGCGGTACCTCTCCGGGCTCACCAACGAGGAGGCAG
>CALCCX010000547.1 GCA_937900165.1 uncultured Acidimicrobiia bacterium
ACATGGTTGGTTCGGCGACGTCCTGATGTGCTGAGTGCACAGTTGATGGTTGGTGTGTATCTTTTAGTATGCGTCGCGTTCTACTGGTAGTTGTTTCTTGTTTGTTTTTTTTTTAATGATACGGCGACCACCGAGATCTACACTCTTTCCCTACACGACGCTCTTCCGATCTGCCATGGTATTCGGATGGCCCTCTCTCCTGATGTTGGGATTGCTTGAAGAGCGGCAGGAGATCGTCCCATGCCCAACCTTCATTGCCAAGGCCGGCCCAGGCGTCATAGTCGGCGTGCGCGCCGCGCTGATAGATTTGCGCGTTGATCGAGCTGGACCCGCCAAACATCTTGCCCCTGGGCCAATAGTCTCGCCTGGCGTTCAAGAACTTCTGAGGTTCGGTTTCGTAGTCCCAGTCGAGCGGAGTCTTGAACAGGGCCGGGAAGGCGGCCGGGACATGGATCTCCTGCTGGTCGTCTGGACCTCCGGCCTCCACGACCAAGACTTGCGCCCCTGCTTCGGTCAATCGTCCTACCACAGCGCAACCAGCCGACCCTGCTCCGACCACTATGTAGTCGTACGCCACGAACCTACCTCTTTCCTCTCAGCCGGATCCTCTCAGAAGTATGGCCGCGGATCAGAGGGCGTGGGGAGCAAGTTTTTAGAAACCATGCATGAACCTGTCGCCGTATCAGGGCGACAGTTCGACCAGGCCCTCTGCTCGACCGATGAAGGATGCCATCTGTGCTCGGGTCACTGGTCCGGCCGGTTCGTAGAGTCCGCCTCCGATACCAAGAGCTATGCCGGCCTCAGCAACCCGATTGATGTTGTCCTCATGCGTATCACCGTCGTCATCGGTGAAGAAGTCGGTGCCGGTGGCGGGAAGGTCGTAGGCCCTTGCGAGAAACGAAGCCATCTGCGCTCGGCTTACCAGTGCACCCGGATCGTATAGCCCGCCCCCAATACCAAGAGCTATGCCGGCCTCGGCAACCCGATTGATGTTGTCCTCGTGGGTATCACCGTCGTCATCGGTGAAATAGTCCACGTTGGCCGGTGGGAGCTCCAATGCTCGAGCGATGAAAGAGGCCATTTGTCGTCTAGTCACGCCTCCACCAGGACAAAACAGCGTGGGGTCAGCCGCCGAGCAACCCACGGTGATCCCTTCGGCGTAGATGGCCTCGATCATTCCTTCGTGGACGCTTCCGTCATCATCGGAAAACGTTCCGTCGAAACCTGCTGAAACATCGCCGTCAACTATGAACCCCGTGATCTCGGGGGTCAGGTTGTTCGATAGAGCCTTGCGTATTCCGACTCCGGCCGTTCCACTGGTCAAGACTCCGTCATTCGCGGAGATACACGTTGTCCCGTTCAAGCACCCAGTGATCTTGTCGCCCTCCACGGTTAGGGTCATCGTGTAGGGCACGTTCGCCTGGTAGTCGAATGGCATGGACACCAGTTCTTCTTGTGAAGTCCCCTCGCCAAGCCTGTGAATAGCTATCTCCTTGTCCCCATTCGATCCTCCGACGCTAAAAAGGTACGCCTGGGTTGTCTCAAAGGCCGGTGCGCCTGCGTCCTGGCGAGCCTGGACGCCACACCAGTAGCCGCCTGAGAGACTCTCGGCCATCGTGCATACGGCCGAAACGGTGTAGTCGATGCCGAACGTGCCCAATGCAACGCCATATCCCGTATGGACTATGGCGGTGATCGTTTCACCAGAGATCTCCAACCCCGCGGTGTCCCACGTGTAGTCACTCACCGCTGCCTCGACCGGCCGAGTCGAGGGGACGAAAACCAGCGTCGCGAACACGGCCGCGGTGGCGAGCAGACTCCAGGTGCGTTTTTTCATTTGACCCTCCCAATCCGTGAGGCGAATCAATAGACCCTCTTCCACCTCTACAGAACAATCGTGTAGAACAACCCAGACGTTTACTCCGATTGCGCGGGCGGGCTTCTCCGCTTTGGGCGTTCAGAGGCGGTGTCGGTCATCGTAGAAGGCTGGAGGGAATAGATTCTCACGGACTTCATTTCGCTAGGGCCCTCAATCGGTGAGCCAGATGAGCGCCCTACCTCCTCGCCTGCCGGTATTCCTTCGGGCTGACACCACGGACGCGCTTGAACGCGGCACTGAGCGCGTACGGGCTGCCGTATCCAACTTGGCTGGCGATCGCGCCGATGGTGTTGCCGGGCTCGCGGAGCAGGTCTGCGGCCAAGCTCAGCCGCCAACTGGTGAGGAAGGCCATTGGCGGCTCGCCAACCAGGTCGTTGAACCGTCTGGCCAGAGCTGCTCGGGACACTCCGGATTCTGAGGCCAGTTCGGCGATCGTCCATGGGCGAGCAGGGTCGCTGTAGAATTCGCGTAGCGCTGTGCCCACGATTGGGTCGCCGTGCGCCGCATACCAGGCCGGAGTTTCGGCCTCTGGTCGAGAGAACCAGGCCCGCAGTACGGTGATCAGCAGCAGATCGAGTAGCCGATCCAAGACCAGTTCCTGGCCCGGCTCCTCCTTGACGATCTCATCTGCGAGCAGTCCGACCAAGGCCGAATCCCAAATCCCTTGCCGGAGAATCAGCATCGGGGGTATCGCACCGAGTAGACGCTGAGTTACCTCGCCGTCCACCATGTAGGTGCCCGTCAGCATCTCCGTCGCGCCGTCCGGACTGTTGCCCCAGGTGCGAACACCCAACTCCATGGACTGCTGAAGGTCTTCTCCTTCCAGCGTCGTGCACCGCTGGTCTGAGTGGATCACCACATGAGGTCGAGCGTCCGGGTGGCTCGCCACGGTGTAATGGTCAGGACCTCGTGCGATCGCCACGTCTCCGGGATGCAGATGGATGGGATCACCTCGGTCAGGAATCGCCCAAGCCTCACCACGCAGAAGGGTGACCAGGGTCAGTGGTGCTTCATCTTCGATACGCAGCGACCAGGGCGGATCAAGTATCGAACGGAGCAGGAACGCCCCCCGAGCTCGCGGCCCGTCCAGCAATCCAACTAGAGCGTCCATCCGGCCAGCCTAGACGTACGCGTATGGCCGGGGACCGATGGACGATCGATCGTCTCATCGCCTGACCACAGCTCGCAGACCGGGCGACTGGAGAAACGCACCGACCCACAGTGACCTTGGCCTCCTCACAACTCTGTCCAGCCTGAAGGTGCGGTGTTGGTGGCGGGATCGAAGATATCCTCGATCCGCATCTCGAACAGGTGGGCAAGTTTGAAGGCCAGGGGGAGGCTGGGGTCGTATCTACCAGTCTCGATGGCGTTGACGGTCTGGCGGGAAACCCGTAGCCGTTCGGCCAGGGTCGCTTGGGACCATTTCTTTTCCGCTCGCAACACCCGCAACCGGTTATTCATCGGTAGCGCATAGTGGCAGCGATCTCACCACCAGCCCAGGCAACCAACATCACTACTGCCGTAACGCCCGCTGGGAGGCTGGGCGCACCGACGCGTTCGAGCAGCTGATAGCCCAGGGTGAATATCAGGCCGACGGCAAAACCCAGAGCGAGCCCTTCGAGCTGGATCCTGCGAAGGAGTTCATCCGCCTGTCGCAGGAAGCGTAAATAGGCGAGCAGTGCCCCGGCACCTAACAGGCTGGGTCCGATGGCCAGTGCCCAGGCACCCGCACCTTCAACTCCTGGAGCCGGCCGCAGGATCCAGGTGGCCGCCACAAAACTCACCGCCCAGGCGAGACACCAGGCCAAGAAGCGATACTGGTTGCGCCTGTCGGTCTTGGTCCCGTGGTGATTCATGATCACCTGCCGCCAGCCCAACGACACCGTGTCATCGTCGCCTATGTCAGGTGTTGTCATCGCACAACGTCCGTCATCGAGTCTCCTTCGATCAGCCTGTAAAGCACTATTGACTATACGACAAGCGTCCTTGTCATTCAACTCGACAGTTGTGAGACGACGGCCGACCTCCAGATCGTGGACGCAAACGTATGATTCTGCGCCCTTCGACTATGGACCGTCTCACGATGTATCCCTAGGTTGAGGCCATGAGTGAACCAACCCCAAAACAGTCAAATCCGAACCAGACCTCGACAGGCCAGCCATACTCACCCGACCTCGGACTGGTCCTGAAAGCGATGGGGAAGAGGTCGTTTTGCACGCTCGCCACCGTGTCTCCGGCCAACCGACCTCACGCAGCAGGAGTTGTCTATGTGATGGTTGACAACACTCTCTATGTCAACACCGAACGTACCAGTCGCAAAGCTCGCAACATTGCGGCGAACCCGCACGTGGGCGTGGTCATTCCGGTCCCCAGGGTGCCATTCGCTCCACCATCGACAGTACAATTTCAAGCCAAGTCCGAGATCCTCGCCAATGATCATCCAGACATCGTCGCACTCCTCGAGACCGGACTCGTGAAATCGATCTCCAGCCACGGAGAACTAGGCAACCCCGACGGCTGTTTTCTTCGCATCAACCCGAACGGCAAGCTGCTCACATACGGACTCGGAATGTCGATCCGCCAATTCGCCCGCGACCCTCTCAACGCAGGCGGAAGCGTCGAGCTGAGGTAGCAGCTCCGATGATCGCCGGGCAGAACCCTTTTTCGTCCCGCGCCGAACTGGTTCAGCGGAACAGCAACCTTCGCCACTCCTCCGTTCGTGTCCCGCACCTACGCCAGCTCACGCCTTCTCATCGCCGCACAACGCCAAAGCGGCCGACGCTGAGGGGCCCAGCCCATCCGACCTTGTGCAGTGCACCGACCTGGGCTAGCGTTTCGCGTGAAATGAATCAGCTCTTCACCCACGCGCATCATCACCACCCCTCACGGGTTGGCTGATAGTGGGCGTCTGAAAAGAGCACACTCCAGCGCCGACCCAAGCGGTCGGCGTCTCTCGTTGGTGGGCGACCTGACCGTGATAGCGGCGAGAAAGACCACACATGCCTTCCAACAACAACCCGAACCTGATCCATCTCGCGGTTCCGAAGGGGAGAATCGAAGCGGGCGTCATCGGTCTTCTGGGCGCAGCCGGTATCAAGCTGCGGTCGGGACCTCGCGGATATCGTCCGGTCTCTTCCGTACCCGGATATGAGGTCAAGCTCCTCAAACCGCAAACCATCGTCGAGATGCTCAACGCCGGCTCACGCGATGTCGGGTTCACCGGCGCGGACTGGGTGGCCGAAAAGGACGTTGACCTCGTCGAACTTCTCGATACGGGCCTCGACCCGGTGCAACTGGTGGCCGCGGCGCCAGAGGCACTCCTGGTCGACGGCGATCTGCCAGACCGCCCGCTCGTCATCGCCGGCGAATTTCAGCGCCTGACCAAACAGTGGATCGCCCAGAAGGAAATGGCCGCCACATTTGTCCGGTCATATGGGGCCACTGAGGTCTTTCCACCTGAAGACGCTGACGTGATCGTCGACATCACCGCCACCGGCGAGACCCTCAAGGCCAACGGGCTGGTGATCGTGGAGGAGCTACTTCGCTCCACGACCCGACTGTATGCCAGCCCCAGCGCCCTCGACAAGCCCGAGAAACGGGCGGCCATCGACTCTTTGGTACTGAGTCTGCGCTCGGTCATCGAGGCAAGGGGCCGGGCGATTTGCGGCTGTATCCAGCAGGCGGCGAATTTGACTTTGACAGCGAAAGACCAGCGGCTCGCGTCCAGCTTTTACGGTGATCCGCAGCGGGCGCAGGATGTGCGGCAATCGGGGCGGATGGTGCATGCGCGGTTCTGGGAGCGCTACCGGAATTACGCCGAGATGGCCGAGATTTTTTGCGGCTAGGGGCGTGAGCGCGGCGCGGCATTCCAGCTATGATGTGGTGATTGTTGGCGGTGCGGTGATGGGGTCGGCTGTGGCGTGGAACCTGGCTTGCGCGAGCGATTTTACCGGGCGGATATTGGTGGTGGAGCGGGACGTGAGCTATGAGTTCGCGGCGACTGCCCGGTCCAATTCGTGCATGCGCCAGCAGTTTTCCAGTGCGGTGAACATCAGGATATCGCAGTATGGGGCTGAATTCGTTCGGGAATTTCGCGAGCAGAGCGGTGAATACTTTCGCGTCAGACTCTGCCGTACGCACAATCCGCTGCCGCATAACCTCTGCACCGTTTTTGCCTGAGAGTATCCGGTCGGCTTCCGTACGCGCTTCGGCAATTGTTTTGTCCGCTGCCTGGCGCGCTTGTTCAAG
>CALCCX010000548.1 GCA_937900165.1 uncultured Acidimicrobiia bacterium
GGTGGAGAGAGCGGCAAGGTGAAACAGGGAGGCGGAAAGAGGAGGGGGAGAGAGAGATGAGAGAGCAAGAGAGAGAAGAGAAGAGAAGAGAAAGAAGTGTTTTTTTTTTCAAGCAGAAGACGGCATACGAGATATATCAGTGTGACTGGAGTTCAGACGTGTGCTCTTCCGATCTCTGACGGGTCGAGCATTGGTCCTTCCGCCGGCCCCGGCCGAGCGGGCCGACACCTCAACCCCAGAGGACGTTGACCGGGATGGCCCAAACGCCCTCCGCAATCTGGAATGTCGCCGAGCCCCGATGGATCAGAACGGCCGCCGAGAGGCGATCACCGTATTCCGTCTTGAGCCACTCCAGATGTTTCGCGTCCGCACGATTGGGCCTGGTCGTGTACTTCGCTTCAATGGCTACAAGTCGATCTCCCAGTTCAATCAGCAGGCCGATTTCGCGTGTTCCGGCCTTGGTTCTCAGGTGGTTCAGGGTTCCGCTCATTGCATCCACTTCGGGTCGCAGTTGCGCGGCAACGAACGACTCGAAGTAGCGCCCTGCCAGCGTGGGGTCTGAGCGCAGTTGATCCCTCCCGATCCCGGCGACTGCCAAGGAAAGCCCAGCGTCCACGAAATAGCGCTTTGGGTAGCTCGTGATTCGTTTGAGGCGGTTCGACCGCCAAGCCGGCGCCGGAGTGGTTACGTGGGTCCGCGCCAACATCCGCTCGTAGGCAAGGAATGTCTCTCGGTTGATCTCTGCCGCCTGCCAGATTCGCTCATCTGGCACTGTGCTTGCTTCCAGCTCGGCGAGTACCCGCAACACTCGGTGTACTCGCTCTGGGTCACGACGTTCGTCGACGCTGCGCTCGGCGATCGACGCACCGTAGGCCCGAAGCCACGCCGGAGCCTCCCCCGCAACCGCCGGGTATGGGAATCCGGACTGAACCATGCGATCGACAACCGGTGTCGCGGCGTCAGTACCGAGACGCACCCCAGCGAGATCGCCGCACAGGAGTCGTTCTAGCCACAGAGACCCCTCGCCGCGCCCCTCCAGCTCGCGTTGGGTCATCGGGCGCATGACCATTCGGGCACCTCGGCCGGTCAGCGGATAGGTCGGTCCGTAGGTTTCTGGTTCGACCGATCCAGTCAGGATGAAGCGGCCCGGTTCGGGGCTGGTATCGACGATCTCTTTCATCGCCCACAACACCTCAACGCCGGCCAGCTGCCATTCGTCGATCAGGGCAGGGCGCTGCAACTCTTGCAACACTCCGATCGGGTCGGACTTGAGAAGTTCCAGATCATGCGGTAGGCGAAGCTGAGAGGCTGCGAACCGGGCCGCGGTCGTCGTCTTGCCGGTGCCACGGGCGCCATCGATGACAACTATGGGCATTGTCCGGAGGAGCCGCCGAATGGGATCGTCGACGACCCTAGGAAGGTAATCCATCGCCGCTACAGTAGCGGTTTTGTCACCAACATAGTAGCGGTTTTGTCACATGAATGGTCGCGATTTGGTCAGGCGCCCACGACGCGTTTCGCCGGCCCACCCCGATCGCCGCCCGAGAGGTGGCCATGGAGTTGCGACATTCGATAAGCTGCCGCGATGCTCGGCGACCGGCCACCCCGTTGCGGCGACTGAGCACCCTGACCTAGGACGAATGGAGTCTCTGATGAGCAGGACCGGGATCGCCAACATTGATCGCAGCGATGAGCAGGGGATCCGTGCTTCGAGCCGGCTGGAGGGCGAGATGATCGGCTGGCTTACCACAGTCGCGGCCGACGGCACGCCGCAGACCTCTCCAATTTGGTTTCTCTGGGAGGGGGAAGAGTTCCTGGTCTACAGTCTCCCGTCTGCCAGGGTTCGCAACCTTGTTGATCGCCCGCGGGTCTCGCTGCACCTCGACGGAAACGGTGCGGGCGGCGACGTCGTCGTAGTGGAGGGCACGGGTCGGATCGACGACTCGGTGCCGCCGGCCACCGACAACCCCGACTATTTGGCCAAGTACAAGCCTGTGATGGACGACAGAGGATGGACTCCGGAGTGGTTTGCCGGCCGCTACTCGGTCCCGATACGTATCACGCCCACGAACTACCGATACTGGTAGACGGGGCGGTCGCGAGGGGGCACGAGCCGGCTTGCGGTCGGCGCCCGTCCCCTTGACGGGTTCAGCACACACGCAGGAAATCGGGGCTCTACGATGGGCGATAGCGGTTCAGGATCGCTGACGCCGTGCCGCTCAGCTTCGGAGCCACAACGTACCCGAGGGCCGGATGGTCGACGGAGCGGTGCTCCCGTCGAATGTCCTCCAATCGCCGGCCAGGTCGACTTCCACCGGGTGCCGGGCAACGTTGACGTATACGCGAGCGGCGCTCAACCTGCCTCGACGTTCCACGGCAAAGAATGACGGCGGCGTATCGAGGACCGTCTGTTCCGCGTCCGGGTGGAACGCGTCTGCGGACTGCAACGTTTGCTTCTTCGGGGACTCCGTACGTCTGGCCCCGGTATTTGTGATCCTCGACGAACGGGCGGAGGAAGTCGTTCGCAAACTCGCCATTCACCCACTCGGCATCCAGGTCGGCCAGCGGCGTCAAGAAGCCGGACTCCGCAAACTCGGTGACCCAGACCGAGTCGATTATCGCAAGGTCGGGAGCGCGCCCCTCGCCGACGGACCGGGTCAGGGCACGATGCAGGTCTGGAAAGCCGACCGTGGCGACGTTGATGTCGATGTCGTCCGGTGCCCCATGCCGGATCTGATCTGCCCAGGCATCGTCTGACACGACGACTCGCACCTCGACTCGGGCCGAGGGGCGGCGTTGCCAATGTGGGTTGACGAACGTTCCCTTGCGTCGCTGCCGAAAGATGACACCTTCTTCTGCAAGTTCCGTCAGCGCACGGGTGACCGGAGTGCGGCTGATCTGATACTCCTCGCAGAGCTGATGCTCCGTGGGAAGACGGTCTCCGGGCCCGTAGCGGCCCTTGATGATGTCCTCGAGGAGGATCTGCTTCAGCTGGTAGTAGATCGGGATCGGTTGCTGAGCGTCGAGCACCGAGATTCAACCCTCCTGAATTGTCTTCAACTGACAACAATAGTGGGGTCGTGCCCGAGCGCCGGCAACCAGACGACCGCCGGAGTCGAGGCACATGGCGATACCGCTGCGGAGAGGGCTGGAGTTTGTGCATGTTCGGGCCTCCATCTATCATGGCTTCTCCGGTCTTCGAGATCTATGCGCACGCGTGGGTTTCGAGGCCGTCTCGTGCGCGTGAGGGTTCTTCCTTGAGGGCTTTGCCTGCACGGAGCGGGCAAGACGACCATGCCTCGGGGGTCGACTCTGAGGGCGCAGGTAAATGTTTGCGGGTCGTCGGAATCCAGAAAAATTTTGTTTGTCCTCCCCGGTTCGGTTCCGAGGGCGGTTGAGTTCAGGAGTACCGATGAAGGTTCGTCCTTCTTCCAAAAAGATGTGCGACAAGTGCCGCATCATCCGCCGCAGAGGCAGGGTGTGGGTGCTTTGTCCGAACCCGCGTCACAAGCAGCGTCAGGGGTAGAGGTTCTATGGCTCGAATTGCAGGTGTTGATCTTCCCCGCGAAAAGCGGCTCGTGATCGGACTGACCTACATCCACGGAATAGGTCGAACCACCTCTCTGCGTATGTGCTCGGACCTATCGATAGACGAAGGCACCAAGATTCGAGATCTCACAGACGAAGAGGTCAGCCGGATCCGCTCCTTCATCCAGGGCAACCTGAGGGTCGAGGGCGACCTGCGTCGCGAGACCGCGCAGAACATCAAGCGGAAGATAGAAATTGGTTCATATCAGGGAATCCGCCATCGGCGCGGCTTGCCGGTTCGTGGCCAGCGCACTCACACGAATGCGCGGACTCGCAAGGGTCCAAGGGTTGCGATCGCCGGCAAGAAGAAGATAACGAAGTAGTCGGAGGCGGAGTTGGGAAGACAGCAGCAGAAGCGAGTCCGTCGGCGTGAACGGAAGAACATCTCTCACGGCCAGGCTCACATCAAGGCCAGTTTCAACAATACGATCATCACCATTACCGATGTCAGTGGCAACGTCGTCGCCTGGACTTCCGGTGGTTCGGTCGGCTACAAGGGGTCTCGCAAGTCGACTCCGTACGCTGCCCAGGTGGCCGCAGAAGAGGCCTCGCGCCGGGCGGGCGAGCACGGCATCCGCAAGCTGGATGTGATTGTCAGTGGCAATGGGGCAGGACGCGATACCGCGGTTCGCACCCTCCAAAACATGGGCATCGAGGTGTCGAGTATCAAGGACATAACCCCCATACCCCACAACGGATGTCGTCCCAAAAAACGCAGGAGGGGCTGAGCGGTGGCTCGCTACATCGGACCCCGTACCCGCAAGAGCCGTCGGCTTGGGCAGCTCCTGGACGACAACAAGGCCAAGTACTACGACAGACGCCCATACCCGCCAGGCGATCATGGCCGACGGCGCGTTCGGGAGACCGACTACCTCATTCAGCTTCGGGAAAAGCAGAAGGTACGCCACATCTACGGTGTGCTCGAAAAGCAGTTCCGCAGGTATTACAAGGAGGCAGCTCGTCGGCCTGGCATCACGGGCGACAATCTGATGCAGATCCTCGAAACCCGTCTCGACAACGTGTTCTACCGGTCAGGGCTGGCCAAGACTCGTCCCCAGGCCCGCCAGATCGTCAACCATTCGCATATCCAGGTCAACGGCAAAAAGGTCAATATTCCTTCTTTCAACGTGAAGGCCGGTGACATCGTCACCGTCAAGGAACGATCGAAGGACATCCTTGTGATCCGGCATGCTGCCGACACTGCCGGTGACCGTCTCGCTCCAGAATGGCTCGATGTCAATCTGGACGAAAGGAGAATCATTGTTCGTGACGTCCCGAGTCGGGCTCAGATCGACACCGCAATCAAAGAACAGCTCGTTGTCGAGCTGTATTCGAAGTAGCACGTAGGTAAGAGGGCTGAAACCATGCAAGCGTTGATCGTCCAGCGTCCACAGATCGAAGAAGAGCAAATCAGCGACGTACTGTCGCGCTTCACAGTGCACCCGCTCGAGAACGGGTTCGGCATCACGCTCGGCAATACGCTGCGTCGTACGTTGCTTTCTCGCATCCCGGGAGCAGCGGTATCGTCGCTGCGGATCGAGGGTATTGCGCACGAGTTCACGACCATACCTGGCGTGGTCGAAGACGTCGTCGATATCATCCTCAACCTCAAACGCCTGGTTGTGAGGATGGACGATCATGAACCACAGACGATTTATCTGTCGGTCAAGGGTGCAGGCAAGGTCACCGGCAAGGACTTGAAAACCCCCAGCGGGGTTGAGATCGTCAACAAGAATCTCCATATCGCGACGATGTCCAAGGACGGTCGGATCGAGTTGGAACTCACAGTCGAACAGGGCGTCGGCTATCGAAGTGCTGACAAGAACAAGAAGTCTGATGCGATCGGCATCATCCCGATCGACTCCATCTTCTCACCCGTTCGCAAGGTCTCCTATCAGGTCGAGAGCACCCAGGTGGGTCAGTTGACCAACTTCGACAAGCTGGTCATCGAGATCGAGACCGATGGTTCGATGGACCCCAGCGAGGCACTTTCTTCGTCTGGAAAGACTCTACGCGAACTGCTCGGACTGTTCGCCGACCTCGGCGAGGGTTTGGGCCTGGAACTCGGAGATGTTGCGGCAACCGAATCAACCTCTCCAGATCTGGACCTGCCGATCGAGGCCCTTGACTTGTCTGAACGTCCCCGCAACTGCCTGCGCCGAGCCCAGATCAAGACGGTCGGTGAGCTGGTTTTGAAGACAGAGGACGACTTGCTCAATATCACCAACTTCGGCCAGAAGAGCCTGGAAGAAGTCATCGCGAAACTGGACGAGCTCGGGCTGAGCCTGCCGGCAACCGGTGAGCGGGTCGAGGACTGATGCCACGCCCAAAGAAGGGCAAACGCCTGGGAGGGTCTCCGGCCCATCAAAAGGCGATGCTCAACAACCTCGCTACTTCGCTGTTCTGGGATGGTCGAATAACAACGACCATCGCCAAAGCCAAGATGCTCAGGCCCCACGCCGAGAGATCGGAAGAGCACACGTCTGAACTCCAGTCACACTGATATATCTCGTATGCCGTCTTCTGCTTGAAAAAA
>CALCCX010000549.1 GCA_937900165.1 uncultured Acidimicrobiia bacterium
AATACGGTTGCGAGCAAAATACCGCGATCGGAAGCCAAAATACCACATCATTGAGGCTCGACGCGACACCCACCAGTCGTGCGGAGGGTGCTAACCTGGGCAGGATTTCAATTCCAAGACGAAAGTCGTATAATCTACAAAGGGCCGGTAGTGGGAACGGACGGAGAGTTTCCTAATGAAAACTTGGTTAGAGTGTATCGCGACGCGTGGCGCGTCGCGATCTGAAAGCAGCCCTCGACGAGGCTGCCGTCGTCAGTTTTACGGAGGCAGGGACACCATGACAACATTTCGATTTACAATACATCATATTTCATGTCTTCTAGCGTTTCCTATGGTCGTCGCGATCGCAGCAAACCCGGCAACGGGCACAGCGCTTGACGACTATGTAGCGGCTCCGGACGCGAATTACGAATACTTCGTCGCCAACGTCATCCCCGGCCCGGCCGAGGCTCTCGGCCGACTCTGGGATGAGTTCCGGTTCGCGGATTGGGGTGGGTGTGGTTTCAGTCATGTCGTTCATCCTCCGTTGTTCCCGCCACCGGGGCCGAAGCCGCCGAAACCAGGAAGCATCGCTTCGCACACTTCCATCGCGGCCTGGAAATCAGGGTCGTCCTGGTCGATGTCACCAAACGGGCCACCTCCGCCAGGACCGCCCCCGCCGGGGCCGATTGCTGTGAAGTCGGGGTCGTCGATGTGATAGCCGTTGTCCCTCATGCAGCCGGCCCACGCAAGGACATCATCCTGAAACTCGGTGTCGTCTGCTGCTCCGAATCCGAGGGTTATTCCTTCGAGCAGGTCTTCGCACTCTTGGAGAGCGGCTTGGGCGGTCTCGGGGTCAAAATCTTCTTCCTGCACGTTGGCAGGCGGTCTCAGTTGGAGGTTGCCTTCGGAGTCGACTGTGGGATCTTCGAGGTCGAACCCGTTGTCACGCATACAAGCGCTGAAGGAGAGCAGTGCCTCCTCTTCAGTCGTTTCTTCGTCGACGCTGTCGTCTGTGACGACTGCGGTCGTATCCGACTCGAGCGAAATCACCCCGTCGCCAGTGTCCGTTCCGCCGCAAGCCGCCAGTATCAATGTCAGAGCGACGAGAGCTAGAAGCCTCTTCTTCATCATCCATCCTTTCGGTTCTTTTGATCCCCCTCACCATTCACCGCCAACCTGAGAGTTGGCTGGGGGTCACCTAAGAAGGCGCTCGGAATCTGTTCACAGGAAACTGCCAGGGAACTCTCGGTCGGCCTTGAGGAATCAACGCGACCGTGGCCTTGATTTCAGAACCGTTGAGGAGGCGATATGAACACAGTGACCGAAACAGCAATCCATTTGACAGGGCTGAGCAAGGACTTCGGCGACTTTCGGGCGGTCGACGGATTGACCGTTGACGTGCCCCGGGGTGGAGTCGTCGGGCTTCTCGGCCCGAACGGAGCCGGAAAGAGCACCACTATCCGCATGTTGCTCGGCCTTATCAGACCCACTGCTGGCACCGCCGACGTGCTTGGGGCATCGATCAAGCGTCCGGCCGAATACATGAGAGCCGTGGGCGCACTGATCGAGGCGCCGGCGTTCTACCCGAAATTGAGCGGTAAGGACAACCTACGCAGCCTGGCCGCCCTGGAAGGCACCCCACGGTCCCGTGTCGGTGAAGTGCTCGACATCGTCGGTCTCACAGGTCGGGAGAGTGACCGTGCCGCTGACTACTCGCTGGGAATGAAACAACGCCTGGCGATTGCATCGGCGCTGCTCCGGGACCCGGAGCTGTTGATACTCGATGAACCGACGAACGGACTGGACCCGGCCGGAATCGTCGAGATCCGGAACCTACTCAGACGTCTCGGTGATGAAGGGAAGACGGTTTTCGTTTCGAGCCACTTACTGGCTGAGATCGAAGCCGCCTGTGATCGACTTGTTGTAATGAAGCGTGGCCGTCTCGTGTTCGACGGCGAAACCAAAGATCTCCTCGCACAGGGCCGAGACGAGACCATTGTCGAGCCGGAACACCCCGAAAACACGAAGCGGCTCGTGGAGATACTGACATCTGTTGGCATCGCCGGGGAGGTTGACGGACCCGCAGTCCGTATCGCTGGTACGACTCACGCCACGCCGGATATCAACCGGCTCGCCTTTGCCAATGACATCACCCTTCGCGAGATACGGATTGAACGCGAAGACCTCGAAGACATATTCCTGAGAATCACCCACGAAACGGAGCCCAACCTGTGAAACGCTCAATCCTCTCTGAAGCTATCCGGTTCAAGAAGACCGCCATCAGTAGTGGATTGGTGATGGTCGGGCTCGCTTCGCTGATTTCGATTGCTCTCTTCGTCGCTAGCGGAGATGACGACGGTGGCGGAGGGGGCGGGCCACCGACACCAGGTGGATCGATAGACCTGGCCAGCGCCGACGGCCTAGTGGCTGGATTGGAGACCGCTGCAACCTTCTTTGGCATCGTTGCTCTTGCTCTCTTCGCTCTGAGCGTGGCCCGGGACTACGAGCAGGGAACAATTCGCATGCTGGCGGCGGCGGAGCCACGACGTGCGTTGCTGCTGGGTGGCAAGTTGGGGACGCTGACTCTGATTGTCGTTGCCGCTGTGATCATTGCCTCAGCGGTGTCGATCGGTTTGAGCTTTGCCCTGGCACCGCTACAAGAGGTGGATACATCGTTGTGGACGACCTCCGATGGTGTGGAAGCCGCTTTGGCGGCCACCTTTAGCGTGGCGACGGCATCAATCGTCTGGGGCGTCTTCGGCGCCACACTGGCGATAATCACGCGCTCGGCGGCGGTGTCGATCACCGCGGGTATCGGATATCTCCTGATCGGAGAGAACCTGCTCGGCATCGCCTGGGATCAGATCGGCAAATGGTCCCCAGCCGCGATGCTCGATGCCTTCACGGCCGGAGGGACCGAACTGGTCACGTACACCAAGGCCCTCGTCATGCTGGCCGTATACGTGGCGGCTGCGCTGATAGCGACATTCGTGGTCTTCGAAAGACGGGACATCACCGACTAACTCTGCGCTAACTCACAGGAAACTCACAGACTAAACGAGTTGAATAGCCGCACATGACCGAGCCTGATACACATTCGAATCGCAGAATTCTTGTCGTCGACGATGAGGAGTACATCCGCGACCTGGTGAGCACTGCCCTCAGTTTTTCCGGCTTCGAGGTGGCCGTGGCCGCTGATGGCGTCACCGCTCTCAACAAGATCAGCACCTACCTACCCGACCTTGTCATCGTCGACGTGACCATGCCCGGCATGGACGGATTCGAAGCGGTCGCCGCGATAAAAAACAATCCGCAAACAGCGACCATCCCGATCATGATGTATACCTCGCAGGAAGGTGAGGTTTACGTTGGCCAGGCGCGGGCACTGGGTGCGGTCGGGGTGCTGCCCAAGCAGGTGGAGCCGGTAGAAGTCTCAAAGGTATTGCAATCATTGCGAGTTATTGCAGTCGAGAGCGATACACAACGGTCAGGCTCTAAAGAAGGGGGTAGCAGCGAATTCAGCGGTGAATTCCCGGGGCTGGAAACACTCGATCACGATCTTCGACTGCTGATACAGGATCTTTTTGACCAGCAGCGAGCAGTGTTGCGCCGGGATCTTCTC
>CALCCX010000550.1 GCA_937900165.1 uncultured Acidimicrobiia bacterium
TGTTTTTTTTAATGATACGGCGACCACCGAGATCTACACTCTTTCCCTACACGACGCTCTTCCGATCTTACGCAGAGATCTCACTGAGGGAGGGCTATCCGCACGCGGTTGGTCGCCTCAGAAGGCGCCAAACAGAATGCCGATCGGGGACGCCCATATCGCGACCACCTCGATCACCTCGCGCTGGCGCAGTCCGGCACATGTTGAGCGCCTGGTTCGAAGATGTCCTGTGGCGTACCCAACAGGACGCTCTGCTCGAGAATCGCCATTCCCAGAGGTCAGGACGACGTTTCACGGTTCGAGCGAATCGCAGTGGGCCCGGCAGGACTTGAACCTGCAACCAACGGATTATGAGTCCGCTGCTCTAACCAATTGAGCTACGGGCCCCGGTATCGAGGATGCTACCGCCACCCAGGCCGGCATCAAGCCGGCAAGCGACCAGAGAATCTCCGCACCCAAATGGAGGCCTGAACCGCCCGTTCTTGGGGTACCCAGGGTTCGGCGCACTACGGGCGGCGGAAGGCGCCTGGGACTCGGGCGACGGCGATGTCGGTTGGCACGGCGGAGAGGAGTGCCTCGGCGACGCTGCCGAGCAGCACCATCTGGGATCCTCCTGCGCCGCGGGACGAAACGGTCACCAGATCGGCGTTGATTCTCCTCGCGAGTTCGCCGATGACGTCATCCGGAGGTCCATCCACCACCCGAATGGTCACCCGATCGCCCCATTCTGAAATGAATTCGTCGGCCAGCTCCCGCATTTCAGCCAGCCGCGACTCTCGCAAGGTCGCGAGTTCGCCGCGCGGCACCCCCGCGTCGGCCAAGAGAGCCTCCGCGTTGGAAGGGAGCGCAACAACCGCCGTCACATCAGCTCCCGGTGCGATGCGAAACGCCAGCTCCACTGACGCTTTCGAGACTTCCGACAAATCTATCGCTGCCAACACCCGCCGATAGGGCACCCTGGGCTGTCGACGCACAGCCAAGACGGAAGAGTGACCTTTGCGAGCCACCCTGGCGGTCCTCGGTCCGATCCTCTCGGCGTCGACCGAAGAGGTTCCCATGACTATCAGATCGGCTTTCTTTGACAATCTGGTGAGCTCTGTCGCGACCCTTCCTTGCACCAACTTCAGATGGACCGGTCGTTTCGCCCGCGAGTTGATCCAAGCAAAATGATTTTCGGCTTGCGAATGTCGCCGCATGTGGATTCGATCGAGCATCTCCTTGGACAACGGCATGTCAGGGGTCTCAGCAACATGCACCAGGGAAAGCTCAGCAGAGGTCTCTTCGGCCACCAGGCGAGCCCGGTCCGCCACCCGGCGGGCCATCGGGCCCAGATCGAACGCGGCAACGATCGATTTCAAGTTAAGGACGCCTCCGTGACAGCCACCGGCACTCTACCCGGCAAGGACTCAGCGGCGCTTCTTCTTCGTGCGCTGGGTGCCTTTGCGTAGAGGGCGAGCGGCGCGCGGACCCGCCTTGTCAATCGTGAAGGTGAGGGGTTTTGAGATCGACCAGGCTCGACCGGAGCGGGTCACTTTGCCTTCTTTGCGCGCTTCGATCAACAAACGCCTGACAGTGCGCTGGTCGCGAATGACTATGAACATGGCGGCCGCGGCAACAACCGTCACGCCGATCGCGGACTGAAAGGCGAACCACATGAAGGCGTACGCCGCCAGGAGTAGAGCGAACGCCGGCAAATATCGGGTGTAACGAATCACCGTATGGCTGTCGGTCTCTTCGCGCTCGTAGAGAAATCCCATCGCTCAGAATGGTAATAAGGAGACGTTCGCTCCGCGCCAGGAGCTGCGGCGCACTCAGACGGGTCTATCGAGGCAGAATTCATGTGGTGACAGATCATGAATGATCCCCCGGAACGCCGTCGTCAGGGTTTGCGCCTCGCTCGCCGACATGTGTGCCGCGAAGTGTCGGGAGACGCCGCCGACATGTGTGTGCCAAGCCTCCTCGAGCCGGGCCAACCCGGATGGGGTGAGACGAACGAGCCATGAACGGCGATCACACGGGTCGAGAACACGGGTTGCCCAACCGGCCTCTTCGAGCGTGTTGACAATCCGCGTGAGTCCAGATCGACTGTGCACCAGGCTATCGGCCAGGTGACTCATGCGGAGCTGCTGATCTGGCGCCTCGGACAATTGAACGAGAGCGTCGTAGACCACCAGCGTCATCCCGCAGCATTCCCGCAGGTCTGCGTCGAGGCGGCGAATCAAGAGGGCGTGGGCCCTCAGCAATGCCCTCCACGCTCGTTCGTGGTCTTGGTCGAGCGTTAGACCGTCGCCCCTGGTCTCGTTGATGTCCTTGTTCATCATGACGATCTTCCCACAACCGGTCCTCAGAGGCAGGCACGGGGCAGGGGCCTTCGTCTCCCTGCAGTTGACAATTTTAATCCGCGCGGGAATAGTATGCGCGCGTAGTAAGTTGATCATGGTCGTCGGATCAACAAGAGCGATTCGGCGAAAGGAATGGGAGCGCCGGCCAAGACGGCCCACTGTGACCCGTCGCAATCCGAATGAAGGAGCTAGCAATGACTACTGCCACTGCCGAACTGACTACAGGCACCTGGGCTATCGAGCCCGTGCACTCACAGGTCGAATTCGTCATCCGCCACCTGGGCCTTTCCAAAGTCAGGGGTCGGTTCAACGAATTCTCCGGCACTATCACGGTCACAGACGACCTCACGATGAGCAGTGTCGACGTAACAGTCGATATGGCCTCGGTCGACACCAACAACGAGGACCGCGACAACCACCTTCGCAGCACCGACATCTTCGGCGCAGACAACAACCCCCAGATGAGTTTCAAGTCGACCTCAATCACCGGGACAGGGCCGAACTATGCGCTGAACGGTGACCTGACGATCAACGGGGTCACCAAACAAGCCGAGTTCGCAGTCGAGTTCGGTGGGGTCGCCGCTGACGGGTACGGAGTCACGAGAGCAGGATTCAGCGCCGAGTACGAGATAAGCCGCAAGGATTATGGGATCGATTTCAACGTGCCACTCTCGGGTGGCGGTCTGCTTCTGGCCGACAACGTCAAGATCGAACTCGAGATCCAGATCGTCCAGGCCTGAACCCTCACCGGAGGAGGAAAACAATATGTCAGAGATGGATTTTCCGGCACCAGAAGAAGGCTTCGTACTCACCCACTTCATCGTCTCAGCTGATGTGGCCAAATCGGCTGCCTTCTATCGAGATGTGCTCGGAGGACGCATGGTCCTCGAAGGTGAGCCGACCATCATCAAGCTGGCCAACGGCTGGGTCACGATCAATGTGGGGGGCGGACCAACCGAGGACAAACCGGGGGTTACATTGGTCGCTCCTGGCGCATCGGACCAGGTCAGTAGTTTCCTCAACATCAGGGTGGCAGACATCCAGAGCACCTATGAGCGATGGAGGTCCGCGGGGGCCGAATTCATCACCCCACCGATCGATCGTGGAATCGAAACACGCTGCTACATGAGGGACCCAGACGGGAACCTGATCGAAGTCGGTCAGCTCAACCCGCCAGCCGAAGGCTAGGCCATCAAAATGACTGGCACGATGCGGGCCGTGGTTCTCGACGCCCCTGGACCCCCAGAGGCGCTCCAGATCAGGGATCTCCCCATCCCTGAGGAGCGCCCTGGTTGGGTCCGCATCCGGGTGGAGGCATTCGGACTCAACCGCTCAGAATTGCACACCAGGCTCGGGCTGGCCGAGGGGGTCACCTTTCCCCGGGTGCTGGGCATCGAATGTGTGGGAACGGTGGACTCGGCACCAGGCACTGACTTGGTGCCCGGTCAAAAGGTCGCAGCGATGATGGGTGGGATGGGCCGAACTTTCGACGGCGGGTACGCGGAGTACACGTCCGTGCCGGCCGCCCAGGTCATCCCGATCGAAACCGACCTACCTTGGGAAACGTTCGGGGCGCTCCCCGAGATGCTGCAAACGGCCTACGGATCACTGACCAAAGGCCTCAACGCCCAGGCAGGCGAAACTTTGCTCATCAGGGGTGGCACATCGTCGATCGGCATGGCAACCATCGGCCTAGCCAAGGACATGGGCCTAACTGTGATCGCCACGACCCGCAACCCCAAACGCACTGCGGCCATCCGAGAGGCCGGAGCCGATCATGCCGTCGTCGACGATGGGAAGATCGCCGACTCCGTAAGACAAATCGCGCCGGATGGGGTCGACGTTGCTTTGGAGTTGGTCGGCACCCCAACCCTGCCGGACACGCTCGCGGCCACCAAGGTGCATGGGACCGTGTGTTTCACAGGCATCCTCTCCAACGAGTGGACAGTCAAAGACTTCTACCCGATTGCTTACATTCCCTCCGGGGTTCGCCTCACTGGATACGGTGGTGACGTCACCGACCTCCCAACACCCATACTCCAGCACTACGTCAATGCGGTGGCTGCAGGCGAGTTCCGGACGAACATCCACTCGGTCTACAGCCTCGACCAGATCCGAGAGGCCCACCACGACATGGAACACAACCTCGCGGTTGGAAAGCTCGTCATCAGGGTCCACCACTGACCGGTGACTGACCACCGCTCCACCGCACCTCAGAGGTCGAGTACGAACCCCGTGTCAGCAAGAATCGAACCGGCCACCTGGAGTTCGACTCGATGGAGGCCCGAGTAGCAGCGGCGGGTTGTTATGGGACGGACAGGGTGTTTCTTGGTGAGGCCGGCCGTCTCGCCCGGATCCAACGTCAAAGTCGACCATTTGAACATCTTCGGAGAAGTGTTGCCGTTGGCCTTGATGTGGTGGATGACGAAGTCGACGACGAGGACCTGGCGTTCCGAGCCGGTCGATCGCAGTGCTACGACCAGCTCGATTGTCTCACCCAGAACGATCGTTTCAGGGATGCAGGCAAACGAGTCGACCTCGATCATCGGGTCCACCGTGAACCCAAGCAACTCGAGAGCGCGCCGGGCGAACGTCTCATCTGGGTGGTCAATGAGAAAGGGGCGGATGGCAAACTCACAACTCCAAAGGGTGGTCAGCCGCTCCATCGCGTCGAGCGAAGCGTCAGGATGATCGAGACCGAACATTTCGACGAACGTGAGATCGGAAGAGCACACGTCTGAACTCCAGTCACACTGATATATCTCGTATGCCGTCTTCTGCTTGAAAAAAAAAAAAACACTATCATAAATCTCACCAATGTACTAGCCTCATATCACAAGAAATAGCACACCGATCACGACCGTATCCAAC
>CALCCX010000551.1 GCA_937900165.1 uncultured Acidimicrobiia bacterium
GAACATGACATCGCCGGCGGTTGGTTTGAGGAGGCCGGCGATGAGGCGCAACGTGGTCGTCTTCCCGCTTCCGGATGGGCCGAGGAGCACTATGAACTCACCTTCGGTCACGGTCAGGTCGACCCCGGCCACCGCCCGAACGCCGCCGTGGTAGGTCATCTCGAGATTTTGCAACGTCAAACTGGTCATCGCTGAACCGCTTGCCTACCTGAACCCGACACCGACTTGGGGAAGCGAGTCGCCATGCAAGGCAACGCTACGCGTTGTTTGGAAGGTTTGCCGCGGACACTGCGGCTATTGAGGCTCAGGGTTGTCTCGGTATTCACTTTGTATGATTCCGGCCAAGCATGAGAACCCGTGCTATGACTGGCGAGGCGGGCGAGGAGCCGATCCGTGCGGTGGATCTGGGCTAGGAGGCCGTGCCAATACGTGCGGGCGCGGTGGCCCGCGTCCGTCACGGCCAAATTTCCATCTCCCCGCCGAGCGGCAGGTCGATGATTCGATCCGGACCAACGAACCATCGGTCGTAGATCTCTGAGTAGGTCCCTTCGATCCAGAGTTCTTGGAGTGCAAAATTGACTCGGTCCCGCCATGCCGAATCATTGACCGGTAGGCCGATACCAAATTGCACCGGGTTGTGGCCGCCAGGTAGGAGCGTAAGGCCGGGATCGCCGGCGGCCAGGGCGAGCAAGGTGATGTTGTCCTCTGAGTAGCCTTCGACTGCACCATCGCGCAGGGCCTGCATGGCGGCCAGCTTGTCGTCGAACTCAACGATGTCTGGCGCATCACCTCCCCGTTCGGCTACGTGCGCCTCCCACGAGGGGATAGCCGAACTTCCGGCATTTGCAGCCACCGTCTGGCCGATGAGGTCATCGATTGAGCCATAGGTACCGGTTCGGATCAGGAACGATTGGTTGTCCCAGAAATAGGTGATGCTGAAATCGATCGCTTCGTCGCGGGCACGGGTGTGGTTCATGCTGGCGATGGACATGTCAACGTTTCCACTCTGGACGAAGCTGATTCGCGTTGTCCCGTCGACGACGACCAATTCCAGTTCGGCGTCGAGTTCGATGGCCAGGGCCGTGGCAAGATCGACGTCGAAACCGATCCACGCCCCGCTGTCATCGAGGAAGCTCATCGGGGGATTGTCGTTCCGCACGCCGATCCGCACGGTGCCCCGATCTTCTACTTCATCCAACGCCGAGTCCGTCCCGCCAGTACCGGTGGAGCATGCGGCCGCCACGATCATCAGGCATGCGATAAGGATGACGTGGAAGCGGGGCCTCATGCTCTCCGTTGGGAAGGGTCTCGGCAGCATATCGTGTATCGCCGCCAACCTTCTCAGGATGGCTCAGGTCAACCGGTATCGGCCAGCGAGTGGACGAGATCGCCCGCTCGGAATCGACCCTCGACCCTCAGTGCCAAGCGTGACAGACCGAACGCCACGACGAAATAAAGTAGCCCGACGACCAAATATGTCGCCACCCAATATGAAGTGTTTCCGACGTCCCCGCCCAATACGATCCGGGCGGTGGTGGTTAGGTCGGCGACTCCGATGATGACCACGACCGATGTGTCTTTGAACAGCGTTATGCCCTGACCGGACAGAGCCGGCTGCATCACCCGCAGGCTGTATGGCAGCTTGACCAGACGGTAGACCTGCCAGCTCGAGCTGCCGGCCAGCCGGGCCGAGTCGACAATCCCGGTCGGTACCGACCGCATCCCGGTGCGGATGATGTCGGCCTGGTAGGCGCTGCTGTAAAGGATGAGCGCCACAACGGCCGAACTGAAGGGCGTGGCATCGAATCCCAGGATTCGACGCTCGCCGATCAGCTGATGAACGAGCAGGATCATGAGAACCAACGGTACGCCTCGGAACACGTGGACGTAGCTCTCGGCCAGCCACCGTACGGGTCGTTGTCTGGCTTGGTGCGCGGAACCGAGCACGACAGCGACCGCGAAACCCACACCCAGTCCTGCGGCCGCCAGGACGATGCTCATGACCAGCCCTCCTGGCCGCTGGCCAGGAAATCCGTACAGAAAGTTACCCAAGTTATCGAGTAGAAAATCAATCTGGGTTGAGATGAGGCCGTCCTCTATTGAGTCGGATGTCGACTCGCCGCAGCAATATCGCCATGAGGGTTGACAGCAGGAGATAGAGCACCGCCGCCAGTGTCAGGAATTCGACTGCCCTGAACGACCTCGTCACGGAGGCTTGGATTGTTTGAAACAATTCGGGAACGGCGACGAAGGAAGCCAAGGCCGTGTTCTTCATGTTGTGGATCAGCCTTGTTGTTATCGCGGGGAAGGCGGCCCGAACGCCTCCTGGCACAACGATCCGCCACAACACTGTGCGCGTACCTGCCCCGAGCAGCCTTGCTGCGTCGATGCGTTTGCGCGGCAGGGTCCCTGCCCCGGCCCTGAACAGCTCGGCGAGGTGGGCGCCGGTATTGAGTGTGAGACCGAGGCACGCGGCCAAGGCGTAGTAGGGCAAGCTCAGGCCGGTCGCCCCCCCCAGCCAACTCATCAGGGCGTTGTCAAAAAAGAGGACTGATCGGATGTCTGGCGAAAAGACGCTTGGAAAGGCGAACGCCCAAAAGATGATTTGGATCAGCGCCGGGATGTTGCGGAACACTTCGATGAAAGCCACGGCGGCAGCTTTGACGGGTCTGTTGCCTGCGAGCCGCAGTGTGCCGATGCCGACACCGAGCACCAGCGATGCGATGGATGTGATAGTCGTAATCCCAATGGTGAGTGCGAGTCCACCTGCCAATGGTTCCAACGTCTCTCGTGTCAGCCAGTCGCTCACGCAGCTACCGCCATCGCAAGAGTTTCGTTGCGCCGACCAAGCCAGGATTGGCCGGAATGAATGGTCGCGAAGGGACGATCAACGGGCCGATTTCAGGTTTGGCGCGAGGCTTCCGCGGGTGAGCATTTGACGCGCTCAGGGTGTCTCGTCGGCGGTAATGTCGTTGAATGGGGGTGCGTGCAAGTCCTCACTCACGGTGGGGAAAAATACGTTCCGACGGCTTCACAAGCTATCCCGCACATCCAATAGCGGGATGTCCTGTCTGGAGAGGTCATTCAATGCCTCGAAGGGTATGGCCGCGCCAGTAGCCGCCGACGCGTCTGCCCATGCCTCCAACCATTCCCGATCGAGGCCGTCCACGTCATCCACCATCCGCAGTCGGGTGACGTCGTACGTTTCGTTGA
>CALCCX010000552.1 GCA_937900165.1 uncultured Acidimicrobiia bacterium
ACCGGTACGCCGGCCTTCGGGAAGAATGATCTCGTCGAGATCGTCAACCATTTGAAGTTGCTGGTGAGCGGCGTGGCGAGTTGCGCAGTGCTGCTGCTTGCGCTCTTCGCGAGAAGGGCGGCTCTCGTCGTATCCGGGGATTTCCTGGCGGTTGTTACGCGATCTTTTAGCCATCTATACGTGTCCTCCTGTCGGTGATTGCTCATTCACTCTCAGAAAAACTCAAGGCGGGCCGCGCCCTGGCAACATCCCTTAAAACTAGCACGAGCAAACATTTGCGGATAGGGACATTCGTCACAAAACAAACGGAACGAAGCGTCGAGTTACCAATTCTCGATAGGCGCGATAGTCGGCGTAGCGGATTCGAAGCACCCTCTCCTCGTACTCTGATTTGAAGTAGAAGAACGGAAACAACCCAACACTGAGAACGGCTCCCGTCACACTGTCGAGGATCATCGACGTTCCCAGGATGAAGAGGGTTACTCCCCCGTATATGGGATGACGCACCATTCGGTATGGGCCGCTCTCAATCAGCAGACCATCCTCGGTTGGCTCGGGGACAGCCGTCAGCGCCGGACCGAGCCGACGAGATGCGATAAAGGCAAGTGCTGCCCCAACTACTGCCAGAAAAGTCCCCAGTATTCGGAGGGCGTCGGCGGATCCGTCTGGTAGCGAACCGTCCAACGCCAGCGCCAATGCAATGGTCGTGAACCAGAGCATCTGGCCCCCAACGAAGACACGTCCCGCCCATCTAGGGCTGGTATCCAGCCAAACACGGGCAAGGCGATCCACGCCCTGATCATCACAAGCCTTCAGAGCCATCTGAGCCGTCACACCTTCTGATATGGGCGCATCGGGCCACACATCTACGAGTGGTCTAAGCACGAATTCGCGGTTGCGAGCGCGAGGGTGGGGAATCTGGAGATCAGGCTCATCTACCGCGAGCCCCGACGCGGAGATGATGTCAAGATCGAGAGTCCTTGCCCCCCAACGTTCTTTGCGCTCCCTCTTCTGATCCGCCTCGATGACATGTAGCTGAGCGAGCAACTCGGAGGCAACGAGATCGGTTTCCACCAATACAACCGCATTCAAATAGGGGCCTTGATCCGGTCCTCCTATCGGGCCAGTTTCATAAAGGGTCGAAACATTTCCTATTTCTCCCAAGGTTGCCAACCCGGCCACGCCTGCACGAAGGAAAGCCAAACGGTCGCCCATGTTCGATCCGAGGCCTAAGGCGTATTTGGTCACCGTGTCCGATCGACCGTGACCGAAATATCGCCGACCACAGCCTCCACCGGCGCATCCGGCTTGTGGATGGTTACCACCACTCGCTCGACACCATCGTGAGCGAGTACGGCGCTGGCAACTGAAGACGCCGCACGCTCTATGAGAGCATGTGACTCGGACCCAACAACCTCCCGGACTTCAACGGCGAGTTCCCCATAGTCGAGCGTGTCATCGAGATTGTCAGACGTGCCTGCCGCTGAAAGATCTAGGAAAGCGGTGACATCAACCAGAAATATCTGCGCATGGGTCTGCTCGAACTCGAGAACTCCGTGTTTGGCGTAGACCTCGATTCCTTTGAGGTCTACCCGATCGGTCACGAAGCCGATGTGGCCGGGATCAGCGAGCGACCGTCGGGGCCAAGTGCGCGTCCCAGGATCTGCTGGATGACGGCCAATGCGAGGATCGGGTCGTCAAGCAGACCTGAAGTCACCAGATAGCCTCCAAGCAGCCCGCCAACGGTGTCATCGATCACTTCACGGTGCACCAGGACCCGGGCGTGGCCCCGACTCAAAGCGCTGTCGAGCGTGGAGAAGAATCTGGTGATGTCATCGGTCTCGATCGGGGTGCCCACGGGAACCGAATATGTTGCGATTCCGGCCTGGCGATAGGCAGACAGATTCTGATTCGCCGGGAGCATCGAGACGATGGTGTTGATGGCCGGAATGGATCTGCCGATCCGTGCGATCAGGGAGCAGGTTGCTTCCGCTCTCGATCTCGTCGTCCATATCCACCGCCTCCGCGATGGAACGCGACGTATCACGCACGTAACCGAGGTCGTGGGCATGGAAGGTGACATCATCACCCTGCAGGATCTCATGCTGTTCGACTACGGCATGGGCGTCGACGAGAACGGCAAG
>CALCCX010000553.1 GCA_937900165.1 uncultured Acidimicrobiia bacterium
GGTTAACAGCGACCTCGACCACCGGATCGCCTGGGCAGAAGGCGGACCCACCACGATTTCTAACCTCGCTCCACTATGCCGCCACGACCACCGGATCAAACACCGGGCGGGATGGGCCCACCGCCGCCTCCCCAACGGCGACCACCAATGGACCACCAAACTTGGCCACACCTACACCACCAGCGGCAGCAAACCACCCTGATGTTGGCTTTCCGCCGCGGATCGAATGCCGAGACCGGACTGCTAAGCCCGAAAAAGCCGGCGCTTCGTTGTTGAAGGCCGCGCCGAATCCACGATATCTGGAATAAGTACTGGTGGATCGGTGCGGATAGCCTGGGCGACCAAGACACAACGGACGAGACACATATCTCCTCCAAACAATTATGTCACTATCCGCGCGGGCGTTGGTAAAATATGGGCGGGTCTTTGCCGCGTTCGCTCACTTGATCGTGCTCTGACCCCTGCTCCGGTCTGTGAGCCTATCGCAGTGATTGGAGGGCGATGATGAACGAGCCTGATCAGAGGATGGCCCGCCGCCGTCTTGCAATCCTCGTTGTCGCCTTGTTGATGGTGGTCGCTAGTTGTGGGGCTGAGGGGGTTGACCCAGGGGCCGGGTCAGAGCCTGCTCCGGTAGATCCGGAGGTCGAATCTGGCGAGGATGGATCGGCACCCAACGCCGCAGCGCCCGGCGATCTCGAATCGGTGGAGGACCTCCTTGCCCAATTCGGCGAGGCCGGTCTGGCCGATTTCGTGCAGCAGCCGATGTTGCGCGCCCAGGTACTGGCCTCGGAACCTCTCCTCATTCCGTTGCTGCCGGGTGGCGGCGACACGATGATGGTCAACGTGATCTCCGAGGAGGCCCTCGATCTCGAGATCCGAGTTCTCGACAGGGACGGCAACCCGGTCACCGCATACGTCGATTCGGCCGATCAGCTTGGTGTGCAGATGTTCATCGTGGTCGTATCTGGCCTCGGCGGAGTGGAACACAGCCTCGAGATCACAAGCGAGGTCGACACGGCGGTAACGGTGGCGCCATTCGGCGTGGGTATGGGTGTCGGCCTGTCGCTGAGCTCCGCGGAGTCTCAGACGCCTGGAATTATCGATTTCGTTGCCGAGCTGAGCGGAGTCACCGACCCGGCTACTGCTGAGGAATACGTCGTGACCGTGACCTACGACAGGGATCAGGGTGATGTCGCGACTCTCGTCCTTACCTCAGATGGCCAGACGGCAACAGGGTGGAGCTACGTCGGCACGGCCACGGACGCGGCGCCGGGTCCTCAGGGCTTCTACCTGGAGGCGAACGGTCCTGTCTCGCTGTCGGCGACAGACGGAGCGATGTTCGCCGATGGAACCGGCAGCATCACCGGACTGGTCTCCGACGCCCTCGTTGATCGTGACGGTGACGGGTTCGTCGATTTCCTGCAGCTCGAGATCGCCGTGGAAGTCGATGTCGCCGGCGACTACTCGATGACGGCCCAGCTCATGTCGCAGTCAGGAGAGTTCCTGAACTCCGCCTACGGGGAGGCAACGCTCACCGCTGGAGCAAATACGATCGTCGTATTCGCGACGCTGAAGTCGCTGATGATCGTGGGAGTGAGCGGCGTCTACGAGGTCGCAAACGTGTCCCTGATGAACATGGCCGATTTCGTGCCGATCGGCGAGTCGACGTCGCTCGGTTCGACTGCCTTCTACGATCTGACGACGGTCATCGTCCAGGGAGTAGCGATGACCCGGCCGGTGGGTGCCGGAGTCGACGCAGATTCGGACGGGGTATTCGACCAGCTCGTATTCACAACTACCGTTACGGTTCCGGTCGACGGTACCTACGAGTTCCGTTCAGCCCTCACCGGCCCTCCATTTGGGGGCCTCCTCGAGGACTTGTCGGAGTTCCGGACGCTGACGGCGGGCCAGAATATCGTCTCCTTCGAGTTCGACGGATCGCTGGTTGTTGAGGGAGGGAGCGGGACCTACCGTTTCACCCAACTCCAATCGCAATTGGACACGGACTATTCGATCTTCGGCAGCACGCCATCTGGAAAGATCGATCTCGATGTCGCCGACTGGTGAGACTGGCTGAGCGATCAAGCGCTAGAAGCCGGTCCCTCAGTGGTCGTGAGTGTGCAGCATCTCACGGAAATTGTCAGGCAGTTCGATGTCGTAGGTCTCCACGAGGCGGTTGAAGTAGTTGAACAACCCACAGATGTCGACGGCGTCAAAATACTGCTCGTGGGTCCACCCAGCCTCCAACACCGCGTTTCTGTCCGCGTCGGAGAGACGAGCCGGTGAATCATTGAGCTTGCGGACGAATCGGAGCAGGGCCTTTGTGCGCTCGTCGCATGGCGCGCGGTCCAGGTCCTCGACCAGGGCCTCGATGAGCCCCGGTTCGACGCCGAGGCTCATCGCCGAGGCTTCGTGGGACTTGTGGCAGAAGTCGCAGGCATTGAGGGCTGAGGTGAAGGCCGCCACCAACTGACAATCCGAAGGCGACAGCCCACCGGGCCTGCCACCGAGCGCCTCATCGGTCCACTCGACCAGTCCGGCCGCCCGCTCCGAATATCGATTCAGCGCCGCCTCTGGATATTCGAACGACGGAATCTCTGTGTTCTTGTGCTCTGTCTGGTCGGTCATTGACAGAATACTGTCATCTTGTCAGACTCCTGTCAACATGACATCGAAGCTCACTCCAGACGGTCGCGCCCTGGTCGACCTCACTCTCGAGATCTATCGCCTGAGCGGCGCTCTTGTGGCCGAAGGTGACCGACTGAGTGCCCACCTGGGACTCTCGGGTGCCCGCTGGAAGGTGCTCGGGGCCTTGGAGATGGCCGAGCGACCTCAGACCGTTTCCCAGATCGCAAGGCGAATGGGGCTGACCCGCCAAAGCGTGCAACGTCTGGTTCATGACCTTTGTGCCGAGGGCTACCTTGAACTCATCGAAAACCCTGATCACCGCACCGCCCGCCTGGCGCGATTGACCACGAAGGGTGCAGAAGCCTTCCGAATGCTCGACGAAGTGGAAGCCGAGTGGGCGAATGGCCTCGCTGATGGCCTCGATCGGCTGGCCCTGAGCCGCGCCGCGCAAGTGCTCGGGGAACTGAAAGTACGGATTGACACTGCGGAAGGCATAGCCGACCACGAATGATGGCTCTCTCCTTCGCCGACCACTGCAATGGCCGGCTTCGCCTGGCTCTGGCCATCGTTCCACTTCGCACCGCACCGTTGACCGGACGACCCCTCGGCGCTGTATACTGTGCTGTATGTCGGCGACCCGTACCCAGGTGTACCTAACAGACGAACAACGCCAACGCATCGATGCCTTGGCCAAGGCGGAAGGTGTCACGATGGCAGAGATCGTTCGACGCGCCCTCGACGCCTACTTCACAAACAAAGACCCCGATCCGGAACTTGCCCTCGCCGCTACTTTCGGGGCGGAACCGGACGCTTCGGTCCCCAGCCGAGACGAGTGGGAACGTGGCTGACCTCCTCCTGGATACCGATGTCTTCATCGACCACCTGCGAGGTGCTCGGCAGCTAACCCCAAAGAGCCACCGCATTCACTACTCGGTGATCACTCGAGCCGAACTTTTTGCCGGCAACACCGCCACGAACCTGGTGAGCACTGTCTTGGCTCCGTTCAGAGAGGTCCCGGTCGGTCGCGACGTGGCTGAACGAGCCGGACGAACTCGACGAGAATCGGGGATCCGCCTTCCGGATGCACTGATCGCAGCAACGGCCATAGAGCACAAGTTCGCCTTGGTTACCCGCAACCGACGCGACTTCGAGCGCGTACGAGGGCTTCGCCTGCGAGACTCGCCGTAGCCGATACTCGGCGCCGGCTATCCGGCCTCCCAGAAAGCTTTGATCGCCCCGGATACGGCGGACGGTTGTTCCATCGGCGACATGTGGCCTGCTCCTGCGACTTCGACGACGGTGGTCGCTGGAGCGTGCTCGGCGATCCAGGCTGCGTCCGATGGCGGAGTGAGCACGTCCTTCTCCCCCACTATTGCCAGACACGGCACCGCCAGGCCCTCCAGCACACGGGTCCGGTCCGGCCGGTCACGCATTCCGCGCAGATCGGCGACGAGAGTCTCGTATGGCGTCGACTCGATCATCGTGCGGACCGCACCGATAACATGAGGGTCTGCATCGGCGGTCACGAAATTCGGTATGAGCCCTCCGGCAAATAACGTCCGCCCGCCGTCCAGAAGCGCCGCAATTCCTGCGTCGCGTCCTCTTCTCACCTCTTCGCTGTCGGCCGTCGCCTTGGTGTCGGCCAGGACGACAGACCGAACGAGGGCCGGATGTCTTTCGAGGAGGGCGAGGGCGACATAGCCACCCATCGAGAACCCAACGAGGTCTGCAACATGGGCTCCGAGGCCGACAATCATTTCGGCGATGTCATCGGCCAATAACTCCGGCGAATGGACCGGATCGACCGCCGGAGCCGATTGACCGTGGGCCCGCAGGTCGGGAGCGACACACCATCTCTGATCGTCCAGGCCTTGCAGTTGGTTGAGCCACATCCGAGAGTCGGGGCCAAACCCATGGAGAAAGATCGCCAGCGCCCCTGAACCTTGCTGCCTGAAGGATATCGTCGTGCCCTCCACGTTGATCTGCTCGATGACCCACCTCCATGACGCGTCTGGCCAGCGTACTTCCAGCTTCTCATGGGAGAACCGCCATCAGTGACTAGTCAACCGGATCAGAAAAAATTGATGTATCTCGGGCACCCGCCGGCGTATCTATTCTGATAATGTCGGAGTTACGACAATCTCTGGTCGGCAGGGAGAGACGCCCCTAGGACGGATCTCGGCCGAGATTGCCTTCGACAGGGAAACAGTTGGGGAAACAAAAGGGAGGTACCCGTGTTCAGTAGGCCCGTTAGCGCCCGCACATTCAGAGCAGTCACCTACGTGGCGATCGCAGGACTGGCGTTTCAAGTGTTGCATTTCGCGGAGCATGCGTTGCAGCTCGGCTATTGGTTCTTGAATCCGCTCGAAAGACCATGGCTGACGCCGTGGGCAGTAGTCGGCCGCGACGCCCTCGTGGCGGGCGGAGACCCGGTCCTGGGAACGGAGCTGCTGTACTTGGTCGGCAACGTCGTCTTCTTCGGTGGTGTGATCGCCATGTGCGTT
>CALCCX010000554.1 GCA_937900165.1 uncultured Acidimicrobiia bacterium
TTTCAAGCAGAAGACGGCATACGAGATATATCAGTGTGACTGGAGTTCAGACGTGTGCTCTTCCGATCTCTGGAGCACCAACGCTGCCACGGTCGCGTTGGGGGTCCGCTCGGACCCCCAACAGATCCTCGGTGGCCGAGCGCTGTCGATCATCGCCTCACTCGTCGTCGGGCAGGTCCTCGTAGCCCTCGGAGCGGGAACAGTCATCACAGAGCGTCCTTGACCAGCCGCGCCGGGTTCGGAGATGGCCGAGGTTCCCACACGACTCGCAGGTTCGAGCCGACTCGGTCTCGGCCTCGGCCACGGCTGCCTCCCCGGCATCGTAGTTCAGCCCCGCCCAGTAGAAGCGAAGGGTGCCGAACTTCTCTTTGATCTGGTGCACCTGGTAGTCGGGATCGATCTCACGCAGCCGTTCGTTCAGTCGAGCGAGGATCGGGTACCACCCTGCTCCGCATTGGATCCACCGGCCCCATCCGTCTGGGATGCGCTCCAGCAGCGCTCGGAGGACATCCTGGTGCTCACCGGCGTCGCTGGGAACGTGGAGTGAGTTCAGCATCCGCTCCGTGTCGATCGGGATCTGACGGACCGCTTCAATCGCAGCCGTCAGCTCCTCCTGGGTGGCATCGCCTCGCAGCGCCGCGGTGGCGAGGTCATCGATGGCCGCGCGCAGGGCTTCCTCCCGCGCTACGTCCGGTTGCGGATAGTCGGTCATTTTGGCCTCCCAGTGAGATTCCGTCGAGATTCCCAGCGTATCGATGTCCTGTGACCGTTTTCCGTTACAATGTAATAATGGCACGAAAGAAGACGACAGTTTACGTTGACGAGAACGTGCTGCGGGCGGCCAAGGTGTACGCGGCCCGCAAGGACATCCGAGACTCAGACGTTGTAGAAACCGCGTTGCGGGAGTATCTCGGCCTGGACGTGTTGCAGCCGGTGTGGGATCGCAATCGCGAGCTTGACCCGGATGAAGCGGATCGCCTCGCCTATAGCGAACGCGACGCTGCGCGGGCCGAACGCCGTCGTTCCGAACCGCACTGATCCGTGCTGCGGGTAGTCGTCGATCCGGGCGTACTGGTATCGGCTCGGCTCTCCGGTCGGGGAGCGCCGGCCGAGTTGGTCCGCAGGTGGCTCGCCGGCCAGATCGACGTCATCGTGTCACCACTCCTGCTGGATGAGTTGGACGACGTCCTTCGCCGGCCGAAGTTCCGCCGATGGCTCACGCTGGAGGAGACCGATGCTTTCATCGGGCTCCTCCGAACGCACGCCACTCTGATGGGCGATCCGCCTCCTGAGTTCGGCCACACTCCAGATCCCGACGATGACTATCTGGTGAGCCTGGCCCGGGCTGCCGATGCCGACCTGCTGGTGTCCGGCGACTCTGATCTCGTCGGCCTGGTCGATCCGCGTCCACCCGTGCGGACGCCTCGTACATTGATCGATCTACTCGACCAGATCGAGCGCCCCTGAAAGGCGTCAGCGCGGCGTTGAGGGCGCCAGATGGTTCGACATGGGCGAGGAGTTTGGGGATCGGCAGCGGCATGCTGGGCCATGGGTACACCAAGCCCGAACCGGCGGGCCCTGACCAGTACGCCGCCATACCTTTGCTATTGGAGGCGGGTATCCATCCTCAGGAATTCAGTTACGCGCAGGAACTTCGGTGGCAGCTTCGCGGTTGAGGGCATTTGGCTCTCGGCGATTTCCTTTGTCACCAGTCTCGGGGAAGTCAGGTCGATCTCCTTGCCGTCGATTCTCAGACTGGCAGTGCCTGAGGCCATGATGTTCTGCACCCAATCCGAGCCGGAGCCATACACGAGGATGAATAGGTATCCGTTGTCGACCTGGTGTGCATCGAGGGGTGTTCGATAGGTTCGCCCGGATGATCTGCCCACGTGGGTCAGGACCGGCCTAACGCCCTTTCGGAGCTCGATTGGGTTGAACACCTTCTTGTTTACTCGAGCAACCCACCTTGGCATGGCCATCAGAGGTCCGAATGAGGAATGGTGATCACAACCTTGCCCTTGGCGTGGCCTTGCTCCAGGTATCGGATCGCAGCAGGGATCTCGCTCAGCGGGTAGGTCCGGTCGATGACAGGCGTGATGTCGCCGGCTTCGATCAGCTCCTTCAGGAAGACCAGATCCGTCTGCTTCACCTTCGCCAGCATCGGAGTCATCGTCTGGCTTCTGAACATCGAGGACAAGATCACTTTGAACAGTCCGGTGACCGGGCCAATCCAGTTCCCCATGCCGATGTCCCCGCACATCACGTAGACCCCGTTGGTGGTCAAGGCCCCTCGGAAACTCCGCAACGAGTGGGTTCCGACCAGATCGAAAATCAGGTCGTACAGTTGCCCATTGTCGGTGAAGTCTTCTGCGGTGTAGTCAATGACGTGATCTGCGCCGATCGAGCGGACCATCTCCAGGTTTGCGGTGCTGCACACGCCGGTGACTTCGGCACCGAACGACTTGGCGATCTGCACTGCGAAAGTCCCGACACCTCCGGACGCGCCGTTGATCAAGACCTTCTGACCCTGCTTGATCCGCCCCTTGTCCCGCAGACCCTGGAGGGCGGTGAGACCCGCCATCGGCACGGCGGCGGATTGCTCGAACGACAGGTTGTTCGGCTTCAGGGCGATCCGGTTCGCCGAAGCGCAGACATACTCGGCAAAGCTCTGCTTGACCTCGCCATAGACCTCATCACCGGGCCGAAACTGCGTCACGTTCTTGCCAACCGCCTCGACCCGTCCTGCCATATCGGCACCCTGTATGTTGTTCTTTGGCTTGAGCAGGCCTGCTTGGGTGCGCGCCAGATACGGCTTGCCCCTCATCATGTGCCAGTCGAATGGATTCACTGATACGGCGTGGACTCGTACGAGCACTTCATCGTCCCCCGCCTTTGGCTTGTCGACCTGTTGGAGTTCGAGCATGTCAGGTGAGCCGTACCTGTATTGGACTATCGCATTCATTTTTTCTCCTGCGTTGTCACGGGTTTGGAGGAAGGTCATCGTTTGAGCGGCTCGCGGGCGGCCGGACCGCGAACGAGTCTCCCTGCCATCGACCCAATACATACATTGTAAGCGTATGATGTAAGTAACACGGACGCCGGTAAGTTTGTCAAGGAGATGCGGTTGACAGCGAGGCTTACATTGTACGATGGGTGGGACAGCGAGGAGGATGGAGATGGCTACGGAAACCGAGCCAAACTCACAGCCCCGTGTCCCATTGAGCAGGGAGCGGGTGCTGCGCGCCGCGATCGTCCTTGCCGACCAGGGCGGTATCGAGTCACTAAGCATGCGCAAGCTCGGCCAGGAACTCGGGGTCGAGGCGATGTCGCTGTACAACCACGTGGCCAACAAGGAAGAGATCCTCGATGGCATGGTCGATGTCGTTGTGAGCGAGATCGATCTGTCTTCTGGTGGAACCGAGTGGAAGACCACCCTCCGTCGGCAGGTGCTCTCGGCCCGCGAAGTCATGGTGCGCCACCCCTGGGCGTCCGGCATGATCGAGTCGCGGACCAACATCACCCAACCGATGATGAGATACATGGACTCGATCGTTGGAATATTTCGGGACGGCGGCTTCTCGCTCGATCTGGCCCATCACGCGATGCACGCCTTGGGCAGCCGACTCCTGGGGTTCGTGCAGGAGCTGTTCGACGACTCCGATGCGCTTGACGAGAGCCCTGAAGTGGCGGCGCTGATGCTCCAGCAAATGACCGAGGAGTATCCCCATATCAGCGCGATGATGTTGGAGATCAGCCACGACGACGACTCAACCGTCGGCCAAGGTTGTGACGACTACGTCGAGTTCGTATTCGGGCTCGATCTCATCCTCGACGGCCTCGAGAGGCTCCGTGACTCCGCCTGAAGCACCGGGGTGCAGGCAGTGCTTGGTGAGGATTGTCGCTTCGGTTCGTTTGACAAACCTACCGTGCGAGCCTACCTTACAGTGTATCCTTACAGAGTAAGATGAGGCAGGTCTTGCCTCATTCTCAGCGCTTGCTACCGGAGAACCAGATGAACGACATCATCGAGGCACGTGGCCTCGTCAAGAAATACGGCGATGTGGTCGCCCTGGACGGTCTCGACCTGAGTGTTCCCGAGGGGACGGTTCTCGGGCTGCTTGGCCCGAATGGCGCCGGCAAGACCACCGCGGTCAACATTCTGACCACACTCCTCGTTCCAGATTCCGGGTCGGCGAGAGTGGCTGGTGCAGATGTCATCGAGTCTCCCGGCGAGGTGAGAAAACGCATCGGCTTGTCTGGTCAGTACGCAGCCGTTGACGAGCACCTCACCGGATTTGAGAACCTGGACATGATCGGACGGCTCTACCACCTGGGAAGGAAGAGATCGAAGTCGAGGGCTCGGGAGCTGCTCGAGCGGTTCGATCTTGCAGGCGCCGCGGACCGGCCGGCGAAGACGTATTCGGGTGGGATGCGGCGTCGCCTTGACCTCGCCGGTGCCCTCGTGGCCGAAGTACCAAGCCTGTTCCTCGACGGGCCCACCACCGGCTTGGACCCACGCAGCCGGACCGAGCTGTGGGGGACGATCCGCGACTTGGTGAGTCGGGGCACGACGTTGCTGCTCACTACCCAGTACATGGAGGAGGCGGATCAATTGGCGGATGACATCGTGGTCATCGACCACGGTCGTGAGATCGCCCATGGCACCGCTGACGGATTGAAGGCGATGGTAGGAGGGGAGCGGATCGAGGTCTCCCTCCAATCAGAGGCGAGCATGGACGATGCCCAACGGGTGCTGGCCCGGTTTGCGGTTGGGGAACTCCATATCGAAGGTCGCACGGTGACCGCTCCCGTCTCTGGAGGGGCCCAAACCCTCACCGAGGTGCTCCGCTTTCTCGACTCCGAAGGGGTCAAGCTGGCGGATGTGGGCTTGCGTAGACCGACGCTCGACGACGTGTTCCTCTCCCTGACCGGTCGCGTCGCCGAATCCGAGAACGACGACCCTCCCGGCAACGATCCCTCCAAAACCACGCAGGAGGCACTCTGATGGAGAAGATCAGTTACGCATTCGCCGATGGCTTCGTCATCGCCAAGCGGAATGTGATCAAGATCAAACGGGTGCCAGAGGTGCTCGTGTCCGTGCTGATCTCGCCGATCATTTTCGTGCTGCTGTTCGCCTACGTGTTCGGCAGCTCCATCAATATCCCGGGTGGCTCCTACCGTGAGTTCCTCATCAGCGGCATCTTCGCCATGACGTTGATATTTGGTGCGGTACTCACAGGAGCAGGTCTGGCCGACGACATGCAGAAGGGCATCATCGACCGGTTCCGGTCGTTGCCCATGTCACGGTCGGCGGTGGTGTTCGGCAGAACGGCCAGCGACGTGATCTACAACGTGATTTCGCTGATAATCATGACTCTGACGGGGCTTATCGTCGGATGGCGCATCCACAACGGGATAGGCAAGGCCCTGCTCGGATTCGGGCTTTTGCTGCTGTTCGCCTACGCCTTTTCCTGGATAATGGCCTACGTCGGTCTGATGGTGCCCAGCGTCGAAGTGATCAACAACGTGTCCTTCATGGTGATCTTCCCGCTCACGTTCATCGCCAACACGTTCGTTCCATCCGACAATCTGCCAACTCCCTTGCGGATCTTTGCCGAGTGGAATCCCGTGTCGGCGATTACCCAAGCGGCTCGAGAATTGTTCGGCAATATTCCTCCAGGGACACCTGATCCGACCGTGTGGCCACTTCAGAATGCCGTGTCCTACACACTCATCTGGGTGGTGATCATCATCGCCATTTTCGCCCCGCTCGCTGTACGCAAATACAAACAGGCGAACACCAAGAGCTGAGGGATCGGGCGTCATGAATCCGTCGTCCTAGTAGCCGTTTCGGGTTAGGGACTCGCTGCTTTGTTCGCTTGGCCGGGGATCGTCATGTCCGGCAGTGCCCGAAGCAGGGCGCCGCAGAAGCCACGTGCGGTCCTGCCGTGCCCCGCGACAACGACGTCGGGTTGTGCGGATTCGCGACGGGAGGGATGTTGGTGAATGTGAGCGTGAGCATCAGCTCGTTCCAACTTCAGTAGATCATGCATTCCGATTCTCCTTCGGCGATCGATGCTGGGTCGCCTCGTGACCGATATTGCGTTCATCTTGACGATTCTCGCCGACGGGCACATCGGGGGAATGGCTGAGTTTTTCCTGGCCGATCGGACGATGTGCGCTTGGTACTTTCGGCCGATCCGCCTTCTATTCGGGTTCTCTACGCTGGAGTCATGGTGAGAAACGCTGTCCAGTCGCTGTGGGCCGAACCCCGAGCCCCCGATCCGCCCCTGCGGATATGGCGTGACTGGGCGCTCGTAGCTGTCCTGGTGCCGACTGCGGTAATCGAAGGCACATTGCGCGAGGATCTGGTGTGGCGACCGGCGGCCATCGTTGTGAGTGTGGCGACGGTGTTCACGCTGCTGTGGCGCCGCACGCATCCTCTCGTTGTAGTCGCAGTTGCGTTCGGCGCTTCGGTGGTGCTCACCGCTGCGACCCTCATCGCATCCGGCACGGTAGCCGGGCTTTACACGATGGCATTTGTCCTCTTGCTCCCATATTCGCTGTTTCGTTGGGGCGCCGGCCGAGAGATTGTTGTCGGGCTGACGATCATGCTGGAAACCGGTGACATCCATCGCTTTGCCGCTGCCGGCAACTTTGCTTCGTATTGCCGCTGTGTTGACGCCACGCGCACCAGCAATGGTAAAACCAAAGGCTCAGGCAATGCCAAGGCCGGCAATAAATATCTCTCCTGGGCCTACTCTGA
This sequence comes from uncultured Acidimicrobiia bacterium, assembly GCA_937900165.1. Taxonomy (GTDB): domain Bacteria; phylum Actinomycetota; class Acidimicrobiia; order Spongiisociales; family Spongiisociaceae; genus SZUA-232. The sequence goes on from CALCCX010000554.1 coordinate 6,767, forward strand.
GGCGGCGCATTTTGCGGTCCGCTTTGAGCCCTTGGCGCAACGCTTCTATGAACGAAAAAAGGCCAAAACCAATGGCATTATCGCGATCCGGGCGGTGGCCCGTAAACTGGCAAGGGCCACCTGGATGATGCTCAAGCATCAAGTGCCCTATGATGCCAGGCTGATGTTTCCGCATTAAGTTTGGGCAACCGGGATGAGCCAGGTGCGGGTCTGGCATAACCATCCATCTGATTTGACATCCCGGTTGCCCATCGTGGTTTACGTTTCGCCCAAACCGCTAGCTCTACCGGGTCTGGACAGCTCCGGC
>CALCCX010000555.1 GCA_937900165.1 uncultured Acidimicrobiia bacterium
TATCAGTGTGACTGGAGTTCAGACGTGTGCTCTTCCGATCTATCTGATGGCTATCCCAGCGAACGGGCAAGCCCGTCGGTCACCGAGGGTTCAATAGGGAACGCCGTTAGGCGGCGGTCGGATGGCCGCTTCGCCAGCATCGTCCTGCAATGGAATCACAAGCCGATCACAATTCGAACGATTCGCAGAAGAGGGTAGTCAAGACGATCCAACCACCGGCCGGCGCTGGGACGGACGATGCGACTACCACCTCAAGGCCGTCGACGACAAGAGCTCCTACCCCCTCCCGGACATGGACAACGTCGCCACCGAAGCGATCAGACCATGCCACTAGGAAGCCGTCGATCTCTTCTTCTGGTGTCGGTGCCCCGATAGTGTCGGGAGCAACTATTCCTTGCATCGAAAACTCGATTTCCCCCGCCGCACAGTCCAAATCTCCGTCGACTGCCGGCTCCCGTTGAGCTGGAATTCCTGAGGTCAATGTCATTGGTGCCGAGTCATTTGCATCAACGATGGATCTGGTTTCTTGTGACCCTGCCGGGCCGCCTGGATCGGCGCCACATGCGGCAACGACCAAACCGATAGCAATGGCAGCTATGGCCAGGCGACATCTCATCTCGGGTTGGCCGTCGCCAGGGGCCTGGACCGTTCCCAGCGAGCGCGGTCGGACGGGCACAGCGTCCGACATGAACGCGCGTAGGCTCATCAGCTACGCGCTGCAGCCTTTCTTACCCTTTGGTGTCGGCCATCTCGATCACACAGGCGGAACCCACGCTATCCATTGCCTCGACCTCGGCCTCCGGCAACTCACCGTGGGCAAGGAGGACGCTGAACGACCCGTCCTCAAACTTCGACAACTCGGCGCCAACGAATACATCGCCGACCTGCTCAAGGCACGACCGGAAAGCTGTTTCTTCCGCAGCGGAGAGCGGAACGGCGCCCGGAACCACGACCTGAGCGTTTTCCGCCAACTCGTCCATGCAGTTCCTCAAAGCGGTCGTAACGTCCCCAACGTTTGAATCAAGACGAGGCAGCAAAGCGTCTAGGTCGCGCAGATCCGAAGTCTCAAGAGAGTAAAATCCAGCGCCCTCGGAGGTCGCGATGAAGCGAAGCGAGCTGGCATCGTAGCCCCGAGACGCCATACACTCGATTCCTTCGGTTGTGGCGTCTGTGGGGTCTGGCTCCTCCACAGGCGTGGAGTATGCAGAGCCACCAACGACTCCAAACATCACGGCGAACACAATAACGAGAACCCTTTTCACGATGTCAACCTCCTTACGTACCACAACAGGACGAGAGCTTATGTGAGTATCGCGGATATATCAGATCCGTCCAGGTGTGTATCCCGCCTACTGTAGAACTCGCATAGCTCGAGTCCTGATTGGAGCCCGCGTGGAGCAAGCCTCCATATTCCTCATTGGTGAAGGTTCCGTAAGAAGTGATCCAGGAGCCTGTTTGGAGGACCTTGAGCTTGGTGGTGTTCGAGTGCGAACCCGAGTCCCAACGCTTGTTGCTCCCTTTGGTGTGCGCGTGCCAACCGGCGGAGCAGGAAATCCCGCCGCTATCGACGTGCGAACTCGAAGTCGCATAGTTGTGGAGATTGGATCCGCTGTTTGACGGGGCCCCGGTAGTTGGTCCCGCCGTTATAGGTGTGTCGGGTGGTTTCGGTGGGTGCATCGGTCAGCGTACTCGGCGGGGGTGAGCCCTCCGAGGCTCGAGTGGGGCCGCCAGGTGTTGTATTCGTTCCTCCAGTCCTCGATGACGACGCGGGCTTCGGTGAGTGATCCGAACTCGTTGATGTTCAACAGCTCGTCGCGGGCTCGGCCGTTGAACGACTCGACCCAGGGATTCTGCCAGGGTGATCCGGGTTCGATGTAAGCGGTGTGGGTACCAGCGATACGGCACCAGTCCCGTAGCGCCCAGGCGACCAGTTCAGGACCGTTGTCCATTCGTAGATGCTGTGGTGCGCCCCGCTCCGTGACGAGACGCTCGATCGTGGCGACGACGCTGTCGGCACCCATCGAGCGCCCAACGTCCATAGCCAGAGCTTCTCTGGTGTGCTCATCAACGATGTTCAACAGTTTCAGCCGGCGCTGGTCGGCGGTTTCATCGAACTGAAAGTCCAACGCCCACACCTGGTTGGGAGCTTTGGCCCGCAGCAGGACACCGCCAGCAGTGCCGGGTCGGCGTTTCTTGTTCTTACGTGGTGGCGGCCTTCTCAGGCCTTCTTCCCGCCACAGGCGCCGCAGCCGCTTGTGGTTCACCACCCATCCCTCCCGGC
>CALCCX010000556.1 GCA_937900165.1 uncultured Acidimicrobiia bacterium
CGAAGGTCTGTAGCCCGCAAAGCCTCGGCCGTCAGGGCCTTCTATCGTGACGCGGCCAAACGAGGGCTCGTTGGGGCAAATCCGGCTGACGGCCTGGCTCGGCCGAAGCGACCCAGGTCACTTCCCCACGCCATCCCGGCCGGTGGCCTGGCCGCCACGCTCGATGGGATCGATGGCGAAGACCCGATCAGTCTTCGTGATCGGGCGTTGTTGGAGACGTTGTACGCTACTGGTTTACGTGTAGGCGAACTTGTCTCGCTCAGAGTGAGCGACGTGGAAGGGCGCGATCATCTGAGCGTCAGGGGGAAGGGGAACCGCGATCGGGTGGTTCCAGTTGGTGCTCAAGCGCGTCGAGCGATCGAACGATATGTCAACCAGGGGCGTCGCGAGCTGATGGGATCTCGAATGACTGATGGGCTTTGGATTGGAAGCCGTGGGGCCGACCTCGATGCGCGCGGTGTGCGCAGGGTTGTGCAACGCCGGGCTGCTACCTTTCCACACGCCATGAGGCATTCATTCGCAACCCACCTCCTCGAGGGCGGTGCCGATCTACGCGCGGTCCAAGAATTGTTGGGACACGTTGAACTCGGAACTACCCAGATTTACACTGCCGTGACCCGCAACCACCTCAGAGATACTTATGAGCGAACGCACCCGAGGGCCTGACCGCGCTTCTGATGACGCCATCCACGAGCTGTGGTTGACGTTCAAGGCGTCAGGAGACCCTGGCGCCCGTGAGGCGTTGATCCTCAACTACTCGCCGTTGGTCAAGTTCGTTGCAGGTAGGGTTGGCGTCGGGTTGCCGAGGAACGTCGAAGCGGCCGACCTTGTCAGCTACGGCATATTCGGATTGATCGACGCCATCGACAAGTTCGACCTCGAACGGGGTTTCAAGTTCGAGACCTATGCGATAAGTAGGGTCAGGGGCGCCATCCTCGACGAGCTGAGAGCACTGGACTGGGTTCCGCGGTCGGTCCGGGCCAAGGCCCGAGAAATCGAGCGCTCTTTGGCCGAGTTGGAACACTCGGAGCAACGGTCGGTCAGTGAGGAGGAGCTGGCCGGGCACATGGATATGCCCGTAGAAACGCTGCTCGATTCACTGGCTGAAATTTCGACCCTTGGCATCGTCGCTCTTGACGAGTTGCTTTCGCCAGAGCGCGGGTCATCTGCCGTTGGCGACATGGTTCCAGACCGGAGGGGAGCCAACCCAGAACAGGCCTTCCAAGTCGAAGAAATGAAGCGAGTGCTTGCCGACATCATTTCGCGGCTGCCTGACCGTGAGAGGTTGGTCGTGACCCTGTATTACTACGAGGGACTCACCTTGGCGGAGATCGGTGAGGTTCTCGGCGTGACCGAATCCAGGGTATGCCAGATTCATACGAAGGCTGTCATGAGCCTTCGCAATAGGATGACCGAGCCGACCTTCCGCTGACAAGAGTTCGGGTGCCAGGGCCTGTCAAACCCGATTCTGTTCCTGGCGGCGAAGCTCCTACAATCTCGCTCAATCAAACACGTCCATTGCACCCTCCCATGGTCGGACCGCCATCAGGCGCGCTCCGGGGAGGTCTTCCGATTCGCCAATCGGGGCCAGGGTGGGCGGATGACCGAACCGAACCCAGAGGAGGCGACATTGTCCAGCGTGACGATGAAGCAATTGTTGGAAGCCGGAGTGCACTTCGGCCATCAAACCAGGCGATGGAACCCGAAGATGGAGCCGTACATCTTCAGTGAGCGCAGCGGCATTCACATCATCGATCTCCGTCAGACGCTCGAACAGCTGAATTCTGCCTACGACTTCGTCAAGAACATCGCCAGCAAGGGTGGCACGGTCCTGTTCGTCGGGACCAAGAAGCAGGCCCAATCTCCGATCCGAGAGGCCGCTGAGAGCTGCGACATGCCGTATGTGAACTTTCGCTGGCTGGGCGGCATGCTGACCAACTTCAAGACCATCGAGAAGCGCATCTTCTACATGAAGGAGCTCGAGCAGATGGACGTCTCGGGTGAGATGGAGGCCCTCCCCAAAAAGGAGCGGCTCAGGCTTCGGCGCGAGATGGCCAAGCTTCAGCGAACTCTCGGCGGAGTGGCCAACCTGGCCAGGCCTCCGAACGCAGTGTTTCTGATCGACCTGAACACCGAGCACATCGCGGTGACGGAGGCGGCTCGTCTCAAGATCCCGGTACTGGCGATGGTTGAAGATCGGAAGAGCGTCGTGTAGGGAAAGAGTGTAGATCTCGGTGGTCGCCGGAACATTAAAAAAAAAAATAGCAAACAGATCAGATGT
>CALCCX010000557.1 GCA_937900165.1 uncultured Acidimicrobiia bacterium
GGAACTACATTGAGTATGTGTGAGGATTAGTGGTGGGAGTAAGCATTGTGGTGTAGAGAGTATGAGTCAGACGAGTGCTCTTCCGATCTCCTTCGGTTTTTTTTTTTCAAGCAGAAGACGGCATACGAGATATATCAGTGTGACTGGAGTTCAGACGTGTGCTCTTCCGATCTAGCGACGGTCGACGAGATGATGGCTGCGGATGGAAGCTTTGTCTGCTCGAGGAGATGTCTCCTTTCCCTCCACGGAAGTTGGAATATTGGGCCGTCATCGAAGAGCAGATCGAAAACGAGATAGTGGACGGGGATGGTTTTGGCGAGGCCGGCCGATCTCTTCGGCCCCCGAACATTGATGCGTTGTTGCAGGAGCTCGAATGATGGGACCCCTGCGGAGTCGAATGCGACGATCTCGCCATCGAGGACGATTGGGCCCGTCGACGCGAGGTCAACGAGTTCTGGGTAGGTGGCGGTTACATCTCTTCCGGATCGCGAGATCAGCCTGCCGTCTACGCCCCTGGCGATTATTCGCACTCCGTCCCATTTGGGTTCGAACGCCCACTTTGGGTCGGAAAAAGCCGACGGCCAGGGCGTCGCGAGCATCGGTTGGAAGAACGGTGCTCGTATTGGCTCGGTCGAGGTTGGCGGAGTGCTCAAGCTCCGAGGGCTTGTCGAACGAGTTTGTTGACCAACGCGCCGTCCAAATCTCCCCGCTTTTTCAGGATGTGACCGATCACCCTTCCCACCTCTTTGCCGTCTGTCACACCGAGATCCGAAATCGCCTCCTGCACGACGAGCTCTGTGTCAGCTGCGTCCGCTTTTTTAGGGAGAAAAGTCGACAGGTAATCGACCTCTGAACCCAGTTTGGCCGCCATCTCTGCGCCTCGTTCACCATAGGATTCGTATTCGGTCTTGGCCTTTGACATGCGCTTGACGAAGGCCGAGATGACGGTTTCGAGGAATTCATCGCTGTGCGGGTCGCCGGTGAAATCTGGCTCGGAGGCGGCGACGGCCGCTTCCGTCTTGATCAGGCGGATGGCATCCAGCCGGACTCGATCTCTGCCTTTGATCGCTTCTCTCAAGTGCCTATCCATGTCCTCTTGGATACTCATGGGATCCCCTCAATGGCGTCTCGTATTGCAGCCGGGTCGTCGCTGATGATTCCAGTGACTCCAGATGTGGCCAGGGCCCTGGCCACATCTGGATCGTTCACGGTCCAGACGTAGATCTCCAGGTCGGTAGCCGACTCGACGAGGGTAGAAGGTTGGTCGGCGAGCGTCGTCCAATGTAGCGATATGGCCTGATGACCGCCTGCTCTGGCTGCCTCGGCGGCGGTTGAGAACGGTTGATCTGGCGCCACCAGCAATCCGGTGCGAATCGAAGGATGGGCCGAGCGGATGGCCTGCATTGTCGGCCAATCGAAACTCGTGACCATGTCGTTCGCTCTGGCGAGGCCGGCTGCTTGCACCGCGAACCGGTGCGACGAATCGTAGTCGGGATCACTGGGATGATTCTTGATCTCGATGTTGATCGGAAAGTTGCCGACCGCATCCAAGAGGTCATCGAACCGCACGACTTGGTGACCGCCGCCGATGTCGAGGAGCGACAATTCGTCGAAGGACGTCTCGACAACGGTCCTGTCCGCAATCATTGGGTCGTGGGAGAGAACCGCGATGCCGTCTGCAGTATGTCTCACGTCGAGCTCCGCCATGTCGGCGACCTCGATGGCCGACATGAAGCCTGCGAGTGTGTTGTCGGGGAACAACGCTGGGTTCCCTCGGTGCCCAATGACTAGAGACAAGCCGGCTCCTTTCGGAAATTATTGCTTGCGTACAGCTAACACCGTCATTATCGTTGCGTTGTCAAACGGGGCACACCCCCCGGGATCCACTCTTGTGAATGCTTTCACAAGCAGGCTGACGAGGGGGGATTTAGGGCAGCCATGGCACCGCTCAGCGGCAGGCCTGACCCCCGCAGACTGTGTTTGGGAGACCTGGCACGGTCACAAGACCTGAGGCGCCGGATTTTCGGCCACTTGGACCAAACACAAACTCGAATATAGATAGAGGACAACGTGCTGACCCTTCAAATCACCGACTGGCGCGACCTGGCCGCCTGTCAGGCCTCCGAATCGAATCTCTTTTTTCCGATTGGGACAACCGGGCCGGCCGCCGACCACATCGTAGAGGCTACGGCCATTTGTGATTCCTGTTCTGTACAGGAGGACTGTTTGCAGTACGCCCTGGAATCCAACCAGGAGGCCGGGGTGTGGGGTGGATATGCCGAGGATGATCGCCGCCGACTTCGCAAGCGCTGGTTGGCCGAACGTCGCCGCAGGGCGGCCGCCGCCAACGTCGGCTGAGGACTCAGCCGAATCCGACCGAAGTGCGCTGCTCGCCGATGATCTCGACGTAGGCGATCCGGGCCATAGGGATACCGAATCGGTTCCCGTTTGAGTCAGTTATCCAGTAGACAGAGGTCCCATCGCTGAACGCCTTGTCGAGTTCGGCCTCGAGGCTCTCGGGTTCTTCGACCTCGAGTTCGATTTCGCGAGTGGCGTCGGCGATACCGATCCGTACGTTCACTGGGGTGACCTCCTCGGGCCTGATTGGGATGGCATGGCTGATAGGCGTGTCGTCAAGGACCATCGTACTGGCCTCTGCAACGAGGACGGTCAGCCGGCCTTCTTGCGTTGCGCCTTGGTAGCCTCGACCGAGGCCTTGAGCGCGTCGAGTAGGTCGATGACCTTGGTCGGTTCCGGTGATTCCGGTGCGACGATCTCTTCGCCGTCGATCTTTGCCTGCGCCAGTTCTTCGACTGCCTGACGAGAGCTGTCCGTCCACTGTTCAGGGTCAAATTCGGCGGTCAAGTTGTCGATGATCATCTCTGCCATCTTGATTTCTTCTTCACGAACTTCGATGTCGATGTCCAGTTCCTCGAAGTCGGCTTCTCGAATCTCGTCTGGCCAGAACATTGTTTCGAGGATCAAGACATGCCCATCGGCCCTCAAGGTGGCCAGATGTTCCTTGCCTCGCATCGCGACCTTGGCGATGCCGACCCGGTTCTTGTCTTGAAGCGCCTTGCGCAGGATCTCATATGCCTTCACCCCGGTCGATTCTGGCGCCAGGTAGTAGGACTTCTGGTAGTAGATGGGGTCGATCTCCGACTGTTCGACGAACTGAACGACGTCGACCATTTTGGCCGGTCCGCCGGCGGCAGCGTTGGCAAGCTCCTCGTCCGTGAACACGACGTAGCGGCCTTTTTCGAATTCGTAGCCTTTGACGATTTCGCTGTTTTCGACCTCCTCACCGTCGTTCTCGGCCACCCTTCGATATCGGATTGGGCTGTGATCCGATTCCCGCAGCTGGCGAAATTTCGGTCGCCTGTCTTCCGTCGCCGAATAGACCCCGATCGGGATGGTCACCAAACCAAACGAGATCGCACCCTTCCAAATAGCACGCATCCGACGAGTCTACGGCGTCGCAATGACGAATCAGACCGCGATCCGCGATCCGCCATCCGCCATCCGCCATCCGCCATCCGCCATCCGCGATCCGCGATCGACGAACCGCGAGTTGCGTAGCAACTCGGTTAGGGCTTGGCCCGCTAGGGCCAAACCGGCGCGGAGCAACTCGGTTAGGGCTTGGCCCGCTAGGGCCAAACCGGCGCGGAGCAACTCGGTTAGTGAGCGCAGCGAACGGCGGGCTTCTGGCCCGCTAGGGCCAAACCGGCGCGGAGCAACTCGGTTAGTGAGCGCAGCGAACGGCGGGCTTCTGGCCCGCTAGGGCCAAACCGGCGGGGTCATCATGCGAGTTGCGGAGCAACTCGGTTAGGGCTTGGCCCTCTAGGGCCAAACCGGCGGGCGCCCCCGGCAGGATTCGAACCTGCGCACCCGGCTCCGGAGGCCGGTGCTCTATCCCCTGAGCTACGAGGGCAACACCCAGAATTCTATCAGGGGTCAAGACGACAAGGTGTGCCACAATCATCTCCTCCCCCGTCTGGGGACGAAGGAGCCAGACGCTTGGGGGAGGTGGCTGGCACAACTCCGTTGGGCCAGTCGGAGGGGGCCGTTCCCACCAAGAGAATGTGACCCGAGTCCAACCCACCACCGGCATACTTGCTCGGGTTTGCCGCCCCCCCTCCGCTCGCAGGCTGACCTCGACGAAGTCGAGGCCTCGTCCCCCTTTGTGTCATTGTTGGGTGGGGTGGCCGGACCTCCCGTGGGGTGACTCTTCGTCCCCTTGTCCACCCGTGTGGGTGTGACCCTGTTTGGGCTTGTCTCCTGCGGGGGGTCCGGTTCCACCGTTGAACGCGTGACCTGATAGGTGACCGTTGGCGAGTTCTGCTGACCCGACAAAGGGCTGTCCGCGTTCTCTTGGTCACCCCTGGACACGTTGTCGAGTACAGGAGGACAGTGATGGCTAGTTGGATGGGTTGTGACCCACATCTTGACACTTTTGATGTGGTGGTAATCAACAATGCGGGAACCGAGGAGACGTGGGAACATCTGGCGAATGATCCGGGTGGGTGGCAACGGGCGGCTGCGTTGGCTACCGACCATGGGGTAGAGGTAGTCGGGATCGAAGCAG
>CALCCX010000558.1 GCA_937900165.1 uncultured Acidimicrobiia bacterium
TCATCACCGTGACCCTCGGCGAGTTCATCCCCCCGACCACCTCATCCACTTCAACGACAACAACAACCCAACCCACCACCACAACCACCCAAGCCACCACCACGACAACCAGCGGGGGCTAAATTGGCGAACCCTGGGTACTAGGTAACTCTTCGAGTTGCATGGGTTCGTACAGTCGCTATGGCGACGTATACGGTCCCAGGTTCGACGGACTCAATGCAGTTCGGGGCCTGGCTGTCACCGGCTCGTCAGGTCAGAAAGTTCTTGAGCATCGCCATACCCTCGGTGGTCAGCACGCTCTCGGGATGAAACTGGACGCCGTAGATCGGTAGATCGACGTGGCGAACCCCCTGCACCACATCTTCCTCACTCCAGGCGCATGCCTCGAGGACATCTGGAAGTTCCATCGCGGCCAGTGAGTGATAGCGGGTGGCTAAGAACGGGTTGCTCAACCCTGAGAACAGGCCCATGCCATCGTGGCGAATTTCGGACGTCTTGCCATGCATCAGATATGGAGCTAGATCGACCTCGCCGCCAAGAGCGGTGACAATCGCCTGGTGGCCTAGGCAGACACCCAGGATCGGTACTACCCCGGCGAAGGCCTCCACGTAGGCCTCCGAGTACCCAGCATTCTCAGGTCTGCCTGGACCGGGCGAGATCACCAAACGATCCGCCTCGACTGCCACGGCCTCGGCCGGAGGCATCTCGTCGTTTCGTACAACAATCGGTTCCGCCCCCAACTCGCCCAGATACTGAACGAGGTTGAAGGTGAAACTGTCGTAGTTGTCGAGAACGAGGACTCGCATTCGCGACAGCCTAGAACCGTCGAGATGTCCGTCTATCGGCAGGCGCAGAACAAATGTTCACAATCGGCACTATTCTCGGTGCATGCCTGAATCCAAGAGCCGCAAGAAGACAACCCGGCGGCCTACGCCACCTAAGAACACGGTGGTGGACAAGACGAAGCCGCCATCGCCAACCTGGTACATCGCCACGCTGTTCGCCCTGATGGGAATCGGGATGGTGATGGTCGTGGCGCGGTACATCTTCCAGACCGATCAGTGGTTGTTGCTGGCCGGCCTTGGCGCGATAGCCATAGGCTTCATCATGACCACCAACTACCGCTGACCACAGTCGCGGGCTAGCTCGGGGCGGGCACCATCGGTTCACGGCAATGCCGAGGTGCCTTGGATTCAGCGGTGGCGTTGGCGATCGTCATGGTGACACCGGTGCCACACACCGTGCACCAATATTCCTGATCGGTCTCGATGATGTCGTCTGGATCGATCTCCGGCGGAGGCGTCGCGAGCATCTTGATCATCCCGAAACTCACCCGCCATATCCCATAGCCGATGGCTATCGCGATCAGGACTCGTACCACCCGGCTACTCCTAGACCCGCTCGATGATGAAGGCGTTGGCCATTCCGCCGCCCTCGCACATCGTCTGGAGACCGTAGCGAGCACCGCGGCGCTCCATCTCATGCACGAGAGTCGTCGTGAGCTTGGCCCCTGAGCAACCGAGTGGATGACCAAGGGCGATGGCTCCTCCGTTCACGTTCGTCCGCGCCCACAACGCATCCGGGTCGGTACCTCCGTGCTCGGCAAGCCAGGCAGCCGGCACGGACGCGAAGGCTTCGTTGATTTCGAAAAGCTCGATGTCTTCGATTGAAAGCCCTGCCCTGTCGAGGGCCTTGGAAGTCGCTGGGATCGGCCCGGTGAGCATCATCACCGGGTCAACACCCGCCAGAGCGAATTGAACGAACCTGGCCATCGGCTCCAGACCGAGTTCTTCGGCCTTGGCTTCGGACATGATCAGGACCGCGGCCGCCCCGTCCGATATCTGTGAAGAGTTACCGGCGGTGACAACGCCGTCAGGTTTGAACACCGGCTTTAGCCCTCCAAGACCTTCCATGGTCGTCGTCGCCCTGATGCCCTCGTCGCGCGTCACGGTTTCGCGGGTCCCGTCGTCCCGGGTGACTTCGACCGGCAGGATCTCCTTCTCGAAACGGCCCTCCTGAGTCGCCGCGTCTGCCCGCATGTGGGAGTCGAGGGCGATCGAATCGAGATGTTCTCGCGACAGGCTCCATTTCTCGGCGATCATCTCGGCGCCGCGGAACTGAGACACCTCCTGGGTGCCGTAGCGCTCGACCCACCCGGTGGAGCCGGAGAACGGATCCTCGAAGCCCAAGTCGCCGGCGAGGGTCATCGCTGAGGAAATCGGGATCTGCGACATCTGCTGCACACCGCCGGCGACGACGAGGTCCTGAACGCCGGCCATCACCCCCATCGCCGCGAACGACACCGCCTGCTGACCCGAGCCACACTGGCGGTCGACCGTGGTTCCGGGCACGGCCTCGGGCATTCCCGCGGCGAGCCAGCTGGTGCGGGCGATGTCGCCGGCCTGGCCACCCACCGAGTCGACGTTGCCGAAGACCACATCGTCAACCGCCGACGGATCGATTCCGGCTCGCTCGTTCAACGCCGCGATGGCGGCCAGGGCGGCCTGAGGGCCCACTTGCTTGACCTCCTCCAACCGGGCCTCGGCCCATGCCTTGGCCTCACCAGGGTTCGGCAGACAGCATTTGGCCGTATCCCAGACGTGCTCGCTGAAATGATAGAAGTCCAGCAACATCGCATCGATGTAAGGCAGGTGCTCCAGGATGCGGTTGCGAATCCAAGGCGCACCATCGGTAATGGACACCAGCGTTGGAGCTTCGGCCAACGCCAACTGGTCCGCATGTTTTTCCATCAGGCGACACGGTCGGTGGCGACCGAAGCCCGCGTGATTCTCCTGGGTCGCAAAGGTAAACAGATCGGAAGAGCACACGTCTGAACTCCAGTCACACTGATATATCTCGTATGCCGTCTT
>CALCCX010000559.1 GCA_937900165.1 uncultured Acidimicrobiia bacterium
ACTGATACGGCGACCACCGAGATCTACACTCTTTCCCTACACGACGCTCTTCCGATCTGTTCGCGGTGATCTCGCCCGTCATGATGCTCGGCAACGCCTGGGACGACCGCAGAAGACGCAAGAGAGAAACTGCAGAATCAGAGGCGGCATTCGCAACTGCCTTCGATGACTTCTGCGACAGCGTCGACCACCAACGAACCACCCAGGTCGAAAATCGGTATGCAGACGCTCCCTCGCTGGCAGCGCTGGTGTCGCGGGCGGATCGAGGTGCCGTGAACCTCTGGGAGAGGCGGCCCGAACACGACGACTTCGTGTCTCTGGTGATGGGCTACGGCCCGATCAAGACAGAAATCCCCATCGTTGGATCAGCCAATCATGAGCCCGAAGTCGAGGAGCTGCTCATGGCCAGGGCATCGCTGCCATGCGCACCGGTGCGAACGGACTTGGTCAAGGGGCGCACCCTCGGACTGGTCGGTGACCGACCTAGATGTGCAGCTCTGGCCAGATCCGTCTTAGGGCAAGCGGCCGCACTCCACGGACCGTCCGACCTGCGAATCGCGATCATCACCGAGGACACGGCCAGTTGGGATTGGACCAAGTGGTTGCCGCACACTTGTACGAACGCCGGGACAGACATCCGCCTTCTGTCCGGCACTGATGCTGAAGCCAGCCACATACTTGGGTTCCTCAGAGCAACTCCGGCAGAGGGTGATCCTGGCCCACTGACGATTCTGGTCATCGACCACCCAAACCTCGATGATGAACAGCGCAAGCTCACGACCGCGATCCTGGCAGGCACCGGCCGAGCAGTCGCAGGGATTATCATCGCGGAAGAGCTGGCGGGCCTGCCCTCTCGCTGCACAACGGTGATCGATCTCTGCGCCGAGGATGCGTCCATTTGGCAGCCAGGACGAGCCAATCAGGTTGAATGGTTCAGGACCGTCGAATGCACAACGGAGGTCGCGACCCGGCTCGCAAGAAGGCTCACCCACCTCGACGACCCAGAGGCTGTTCATGCCGGTGCAGGCCTTCCGGATTCTGTTGATCTGCTCGAACTCCTGGGGATGTCCGAACCGACCCCAGTCGCGATCACCAAACGATGGGAAAGGCCGCCACGGCTGGCAACCCCAGTCGGGGCAACGGAGGGTGGCCCCCTGGTGCTCGACCTCGTTACCGACGGACCCCACGGTTTGCTGGCCGGTACCACCGGTTCAGGCAAGAGCGAATTCCTGAGGACGTTGGTTGTTGGTCTCGCGGCTTCCGTCGATCCGGACTACCTCAATTTCGTCTTGATCGACTACAAGGGCGGCGCCGCTTTCGACGTGTGCGGAGAACTACCACATGTCGTCGGGTTGGTGACCGATCTCGATGAGCACCTCGGCCAACGTGCCTTGGTGTGTTTGGAAGCCGAACTCCACTACCGAGAAGGCCGGCTACGAGACGCCGGGATGGGTTCCATCGACGAGTTGTGGGCGGCCAAGGCAGATGACCCGATGCCCCGCCTGGTCGTCGTTGTCGACGAGTTCGCCACTCTGGCCGCCGAGCTTCCCGACTTCATGGATGCGCTCCTCGACATCGCTCAACGGGGTCGAAGCCTCGGGGTGCACATGCTGCTCGCCACCCAGCGGCCTGCCGGGATAGTCAAAGACTCCATCCGTGCCAACACCAACCTAAGGCTTTGCCTACGCGTTCAAACTCCGGCCGACTCCACAGATGTACTCGGGGCTCCGGACGCGGCGAGGATCTCGAGGTCACATCCAGGTCGCGGTCTCGTTCGCCTCGGCCCAGGAGAATTGATTCCGTTCCAGACGGCTCTGGTCAGCGGACACGGGCAGGGGCCGAGCGAGCCAATGCAAATCACACAGTTCGTCTTTGGCATGCAGCAACCCGAGGTTCACCCTCCAGCGACCACCAGGGCAGAGGATGCACCGACCGACCTGGCCAGGTTGGTGACGGCCATCAATGGGGCTTTTGACGTCACCGGAAAGTCGACCCCGAGAAGACCATGGCCAGACCCACTGCCAGGGTCTCTCAGCTCTGAGGATCTCCACGGAGAGGACACGGCTCCATTTACAGCTCGGATTGGACTCGTCGACTTGCCGAGTATGCAACGCCAGGACACCTGGTGCTGGAGTCCAGTCGAGGACGGCAACTTGCTGTTGGCCGGAATGCCGTCTTCCGGTCCAGGCACCGCAGCCACCGCAGCCATCGCCCAACTGGCCAGGAGGACCCCTCCAGATGAGCTCCACATATACGGAATCGATCACGGGAGCGGCGACCTTTCCACCCTCGCATCTCTCCCCCACGTCGGGACGATCGTGCCGGCCAGTTCAATCGAACGCCAGGTCAGGTTGCTGGAGTTCCTGCGACGCGAAATCGAGTATCGCCGGGCCTCGGGAAGGTCGGGACCGGCCATCGTGTTCGCTCTCGACGGACTCTCGGGGTTCCGCTCCTCGTTCGAAGATCCAGACCTGGTTGGGTACCGGGATCGCCTCCAAGAGTTGGTGGCCTCCGGGCCGGCCCGCGGCGTCTATTCGATCCTCACGGCAGATCAGGCTCGTTCGGTTCCTGGCGCTCTCGCCGGATCCCTTCCCAATCGACTCGTTTTTTCCCTCGCCGACCGGCTCGACTATTCGACCCTAGGCCTCGGGGTGACCCCTCCGGTCCTGCGCCAAGGACGCGCAGTCGAGGCCAGGACCGGGCGGATGATCCAGACGATCACCGACCCGTCTTCTTCCATCGCGGCCGCTGGCGAGTGGTCCGTGCCGTCGCCTCCACCAGATCCCATTGCCACCCTGTCACCCGAGGTCGCGCTGCCAGACATCATCGACTCCGGCCAGATCGGATTGACATTGTGGGAGGTACCAATC
>CALCCX010000560.1 GCA_937900165.1 uncultured Acidimicrobiia bacterium
GCTTGTTTTTTTTTTTTTCAAGCAGAAGACGGCATACGAGATATATCAGTGTGACTGGAGTTCAGACGTGTGCTCTTCCGATTTTCCGTCCAACCTCTTCCACAACACGATGCTGATTCCGGTGGCCTCGAGGGTCGGGCGGAGGCTCCTCTTCATCAACTGCGATTGCATCTTGTAGAGCTCTGCGGTTCGGGCCCGGATCGCACCCAGCGCGTCGCTGGGATACAGCCCGTCAGGCGGTGCCGCACGAACCCCGGCGGCCACTTGTTCTTCGAGTCCCGCTACCCGCACCTGAAAGAACTCGTCCAAGTTGTCATGGAAGATCGCCAGAAACTTGGTGCGCTCCAATACCGGAATCTCCTCGTTCTCGGCCAGCGCCAACACGCGCCGATTGAACTCCAGCCAGGACAACTCTCGATTGATATACCGCTCGTGGCCTTCCACGCGCACCTTTCAAAAGACTCCCCAAGAGTTTTCCACAGCCCAAGCCCCCTGTCACCACCAATCTCACAGCTACAGCTACAGCTACAGCTACAGCTACAAACGATTGTGCTGGTGCAGGTGGACGCACAACTCCCATGCTGCGACGGAAGGGGCAACAACATCTCCTCCCCCGTGCGGCGCCAGCCGTACGACTGGGGGAGGTGCCGGCGAGTCATTTTTCGATGGCGGAGGGGGCCGTTCTCACCATGAGTACCTGCACCCGGGTCTAGCCCACAGCCCGCATACTCATGGGACTCTGCCACCCCCTCAATCTCGACGAAGTCGAGGCTCGCTGGCGCTCCTCGTCCCCCCAACCACTCCGACTTCGTCGAAGCGGGGGGACAGATATTCGTTCCACCTGTCGTGGGGCCGCCGTATGCTTTTGATATGGATCTTGAAGCGATCAATCGGGAGTTGGCGAAAGTTCAGGACGCTCTGATCGCATTGCCGGACGATGCGTTTGCGGAGCGGCATGAATTGCGGACCCGGCAGGATCAACTTCGGGAGCAGGCGGCGCGCGGAGTCGGTCTACCCGCCGGCTGAGAACGCCGAGCTAGGTGGCTAGACCAATCCGAGTACGTCGGCGCGCCCACCAGAGGACTCCCACACCGGCCAGGATCAACATGAAGCCCGGAGCTACAAAATCGACCGCTTCGATGCCTGTAAGCGGTATCTCGTCGACGTTCTGGAATCCAAAGTCGAGCGTCAGGTCGATCCCGCCCGAGGCCACCGTGACTGTCGCCGTGAAGTCGGGTACGTCGCTGTCAGGGTCGGTCGTCAGAGTCAGGCCGGACGGAATGCTCGACTCGTTGATCCGCACGATGTAGGTCCCGGGAGGCAGGCCCTCAAAGCGGTAACGGCCGTCAGAACTCGTGACATCGGTGGCGACAACGGTGCCGTCCGGCAACTCCAGGGTGACCTCGATTCCTTCGATACCTGGTTCCCCCGGATCCGGAAGGCCATTTCCGTTGTCATCGACCCAAATCAAATCGCCGATCGTGATCGGCTGCGCATAACCGGCATCGAAACGTCCGGTGCCTCCAGGCGGTACCGTCAAGGAAGTGTCCGTATCGGTGGTCGCGACCAGACCTGCCGGTACAGTCGATTCGACGATTTCGATCGTGTAGTCGCCGGCCGGGAGATTCACCAGGCTCCAGTTGCCCTCGCCGTCTGTCACGACATCGATCGTGACCGGCCCGTTCGGTCCATCCCAGGTCACGCTGACGGTGACCGAATCGATACCGCCCTCGGCGGGGTCCTGTACCCCGTCACCGTCCGTGTCGAACCAGACCCGCCCCTCGAGAGTCACATCGCCGAACACACCGAAGTCGACATCGAGTTGCGATTCACCTGGCGCCAGAGACAGATTGGTCAGCGCCGGATCTCCACCGTCCAGGTCGACCGAAGCCGCGTAGCCCGTCGGCAGATCGCCGGTGTCCATTGCCACCGTCCATACGCCATCCGGCAGGTTTTCGAACAGGTACATACCGTTTGTGTCGGTGACCGTGGTGAACTCCACGTCGTCAGGGGTGCCAAACATCCCATCGAGACCCGCCCAGGTGGCGGTGACACCGACGCCGGCGAGGCCCGGTTCGCCTGGGTCCTGCGCGTCGTTGCCGTCAACGTCGAGCCATACGGTGTCCCCGAGCTGGGCGGTCCCCGAGTAACCGAAGTCGGCCGTCAGGTGAGCAGCACCACCACTCAGGCCCACGACATCTGTCTGACCATCGAGGTCGAAATCCTCGTCGAAGCTGTTGGTCAGCCCGGCAGGAAGACCGGCGCCGACCGTCACGGAATAGGACCCGTCTGGCAGATTGTCGAACAGATACATGCCGTCGGCATCGGTGACCGTGTCGGCCAGCGCAACGTCGTCGCCTGTGCCCAAGACTCCATCTGGACCCAGCCAGATGGCGCTGACGGTGATCCCGGCCAGGCCCGGCTCTCCTGCCCCCTGGGCACCATCTGCGTCGATGTCGAACCACACCGTGTCACCGATCGAGTTGTCGCCCCGGTAGCCAAAATCGGCGGTCAAATGAGCGAAACCCGCCGCCAGTGGAACATCCGTCGAACTGTCTAGATCCGCGTCCTCATCAAAGGTGTTGACGGCGTCGTCCGCGACTCCTCCGACCACGGTGACCGCATAGTCGCCTGGCGGCAACCCGACGAAGAGGTAATTGCCGTCGGCATCGGTCGTGGTCGAAAAAGTCTCGTCGTCGGTGGTACCCGCCACGCCGTCTTCGCCCGGCCAGATCAGCTCGATGGTCTGGCCGGCGATGCCTGGCTCGCCCGCCCCCTGGGTACCGTCACCATCGATATCTAGCCACACGGTGTCGCCGATCGAAGCGGTCCCGTTGTAACCGAAATCGGCGGTCAGATGAACCTGGTCGGTGACCAACGTCACATCGATGATCGAGTCCCCGCCACCATCCTCATCGAAGGTGGCGACGATGCCGGGCCCGAAGGAGCTGGTGTCCACCGAGACCGTGTAGTCACCTGCGGCCAGGTTGGGGAACAGATAATTGCCGTCCGCATCGGTCGTGCCCGCGAAGGTTTCATCATCCGCGTTGCCGAAAATTCCGTCCGGTCCTGCCCAAGTCAGATCGAGGCCGATCCCTTCGAGGCCGACTTCGTCTGCACCCTGCACACCGTCGCCGTCCATGTCGAACCACACGGTGTCGCCGATCGAGGCGCCACCGTTGTATCCGAAGTCGACGTCCGTCCGGTCTTGGCCGTCTGTCAACGAAGTAACGGTTGAGCCGTCGGCGGTTGCGTCGAGATCGAAGGTCGGATCAACACCGGTTGGAAGCGTCCCGGTGTCGACCGTCACGTCGAACGTGCCGGCCGGCAGGTTCGGGAAACTGTAGTTGCCGTCGATGTCGGTGGTCTGGGTGAGCACCACGTCGTCGACTCCGCCGAGTACCCCATCTGCCCCGTACCAGGTGAGCACTACGTCGATGCCCGGCAGGCCTGGCTCGGTGGCATCCTGCACACCGTCCGCGTTGAGGTCCAGCCAAACGTAGTCACCCAACGAGCCATTGCCCGTGTAGCCGAAGTCGGCCGTGAGGTGGGCTTCGACCACCAGCCCGGTTACGACCGTGCTCTCATCCGGCGAAACCGTGCCGTCGTCCTCGTCAAAGGTCGCCGACATTCCGGCAGGCACCCCGTCGGTGATGTCCACCCTGAAGTCGCCGCCCGGCAGGCTCGTGAACAGGTAGTCACCGTCGGCGTCCGTCGTGGTCACAAAAACCAGATCGTCCGCGTTGCCGAATATGTCGTCAGGGCCTGCGTAGGTCAGAGTCACCTCGACGGCGGGAATGCCCGGCTCGCCCAGGTCTTGGACGCCGTCCGCGTTGAGGTCGAACCAGACTCGATCGCCGATCGAAGTATCTCCGTCGTAGCCGAAGTCGGCGGTCAGGTGAGCACCACCGAGGGGCAGCGACACGTCGACCATCGAGTCGAAGTTGAGGTCCTCATCGAAGGAATTGACGACATTGGCGGGCAGGGCTCCGGTAACCGCCACCGTGTAGTCGCCAGGGGGGAGCCCGTCGAACAGGTAGGCGCCAGTCGAGTCGGTGGTGGTCTGGAAGGTGACGTCATCCGCGTTGCCTGCGATGCCGTCCTGACCTTCCCAGATCAGATCGAGGATCACGCCCTCGATGCCAGGCTCTCCGGTGTCGATGTCGCCACCGCCATCGAGATCGAGCCAGACAAAGTCGCCGATCGAGCCGTTCCCGTTGTAGCCGAAGTCCACGTCGGCCCGGTTGACACCCGCCCCCAGGGCCAGCGTTGTCTCGTCGTCGAGCGTTCCGTCGAGATCACTCGCCGCGTTGAAGCCGACGGGAAGATCGGCGGCATCCACCTCGACCAGGTAGTTGCCGGCCGGGAGCCCGTCGACCAAATAGTTGCCGCTGGCGTCTGTGGTGGTTGTGAACACCACGTCGTCACCGCCACCAACCAGGCCGTCCGGCCCAAACCAGGTAACCGTCACGTCGATAGCGGCGAAGCCGGGCTCACCTGGATCTTGCACGCCGTCGGCGTTGCGATCAAACCAGACCAGGTCGCCGATCGAGGCCGTGCCGTTGAATCCGAAATCGACGTCGGTCTTGTCCTCGGCCTCGCCTAGAGCCGCGGCGGTGTTCCCGTCCGGAGAGGTGGTGCCATCATCGAGGTCGTAGGTGGGGTTGCCCATTCCTGTCGGAAGGTCGGCCAGGTCGACATCGATCGTGTAGTTACCGCCTGGCAGTTCCTCAACGATCCACGAACCGTCTGCCGCGGTGGTTGTGTTGAACACCTCGTCATCGCCGCCCCCGGCCACGCCGTCCGCGCCGAGGTAGGTGACGGTGATATCGACGCCCCCGATGCCGGGCTCTCCGGCGTCCTGGACCCCGTCGCCGTCCTGGTCGAACCAGACGAGATCGCCGATCGTTGCCAGGTCAAGTTCGATGTCGACCTGGTCCGGTGTGACGTCGTTGTACTCGCGGTAGACGAAACCGTTGGCGATCCGTTCGGCCAGCGGCACCCCGTAGTAGCTGGGTACGTCCGCAATGTTGACCATTTCGGCACCCAGGAGAACCTCGTCCGAGGTATCCAATCCGGTCGGTACCTGCACCTGGTAGGTGATGGTCACCGAAGCGGCGGGCGCTATCGGGCCTGGGATGTTCCAAGAGAGGGTGCCGTCCGAAGGATCCGCGTCTGTGACCGTGTAGCCGGTCCCGTCACTGATGTCCACGACGATGAAGCGGCTGTCTGGGGTATCGGTCACCGTGATGTCGTTGGCGTCGCCGGCACCGGTGTTGGCCACCTCGAGGGTGTAGGTGAGCGTGTCGCCTTGGAGCGCCCGGCGAGTATCGGTGTCGCCGACCTGGCCGCCGACGTCCTTGTCGATGGTCAGCGTCGGCTCGACTACGTCGACGTCCGCGGTGGCGGGCGTCCCACTTATGTCGAAATCTGATGGGGGCGGAGGATTTACCGGAGGACCACCCACCTCATCCGACTGATCACCGTAGAAGTTGAAGGAGTTGGTGAGGGTGTCTCCACCGTTGACCGACACTAAATCCTCGACGTAGGCGTCGTAGACGATCGTCACGATCCGCGAATCGGTCGACGGAGTGGCCAGATCACCGAGCCACCACGCCACCACGTCGCCGTCCGTCCCGATTTCGGTGATGGTGATATCAGGCGAACAGGCGCCTCCACCACCTGCGACACAAGCAGTAGAGAAGGTGGAGTCGTAGGCGATGCCGACCGGGAGGTCGTCGATCAGGGTCACCTGGTAGAGGATCACCCCTGGTGGCACGGTCGCGGTGACCGTGTAGCGGACCGGGTCGCCGATGGTGGCAGTACCAGGAGTGACACTCTTGGTGAGGTCGATGGCCGGAGCGGTCACCGAATCGGTCGCGGTGGCGGTGTATCCAGATCCTGCCCCTCCGTTGGGTGACGCCGCGTCACGCTCACCCTCGTTGTCAAGAGGGTCTGGCAAGCCCGAACCGGTGACAGTGACCGAGTTGTCGATGACGATGCTGCCAATCACCGGATCGCTGACTCGCACCTCATAACCGAAGGTGGCACTGGCGCCGGGGGCCAGCGAGGTGAGAGTCCAGGTGATGGTGCGGGCGGTCTCATCCCACAGTCCGCCGTCCGGGGCAATCGTGTCGCCGTCTTCGGCCGGATCACCCGGCAGTTCCAGCGGGGTCACCTGAGTCGGGATCGTGTCGACGATCACCAGGTCGTGGGCGTCGGATACGAAATCGTTGTTCCCGGGCGGATTGGCCTCGTTGGTGACGGTGATCGAGTAGCTGTATTCCTGGCCGGGCTGCACGAGGTCGTCAGGATCATCCTCGTCCTTGGCGATGGTGAGGTAGGGCTCGGCGATCCGAGTGTTGACGGAGTCGCTGACGGACTGGGCGGCTCCTGCCTGGTTGTCCCAGTTGACCGTCGCGGTATTCGCAGGGTTGTCCCCCCTCGTGACCGATGCATCGTCGACCACCTGGCCGGTCCAGGTGAGCTCCAAGGTCTCATCGCCACCGTCGACCGGAATCGTATAAGGATCGGGGAAGGTGACGGTGATCGGACCGGTGTCGTCGAGCACGAAACCCGCCGGCGGAACGACGCCGTCCAGGGTGACCGCTGCGTCGCCGAGGTAGGAGACGAACGAGGGAATCGGATCCGACAGGACCGCCGTATACAAGGTGGTGCCTTCGGGGATCACCACCGTCACGGTGTAGGCGACCTCTTCGCCGATCGTTGCCTCACCGACCCCGTTACCGGCCGTGTCGACCTCCGTCGTCCGGCCCTTGGTGATGACGAGGTTCGTGGTGAACACGTTCGAGCCATCGTCGGCCGGGTCGGTGTTGGCACTCGGATCCTGAGTTGGATCAATGTTGGAGGACGGGATGAGCACAAAGGTATCGCCGACTCCGGTGTTGGCCACCGACTCGTACTGGCGCACTCCGGCGTCGTTGTCGAACGACTCGCCGGCCGAGACCAAAGCGGGGATCGCTACGTCGTATGTGAGGGTCACGGTGGAGTTCGCCGCGACGGTGAGCCCAGTCCACTCGATGGTGTCGGTACCAGCGTTGCAGGAGACCGATCCTGACGTGGTTGTGATGTTTGAAACCTCTGCGCAGGTGATCTGAGTCGGCAGCAGGTCCCAAACCTCGGTCTCGATCGCGTCGCGGTCGCCACCGTTGGTCACGTCGACCCGATAGGTCACGTCGTCGCCGCCCTGTACCTCCACGTTGTCGACGTCTGGCCCGTTGGGTCCCTGCGACGTCGAGGTACCTCCCACGACCTGCTGCACACCCTTGAGGAGGGTCAGCTCCGGTTCCTCCCAGAGGGCGTCCGCTTCGTCGCGGAGCGGGAACACCTCGCCGGCGGTGTTCATGTATGACATCTTCATGAGGTTGGCGGTCAGGTCGGCCGACGACGCCGCGTTGGGGTCGGTGATCACCGACGAGATGACAATCTCCAAGCGGTTGCCGATGTCCACGAACCCGCCACCGTCTCCAACCGTCCAGTTCAATACCCCGGATGCAGCCCCGGTGCCATCGAAGACGACATCGCCGGCCGGCACCGTGTTGGCTGCGCCCAGGGCCCAGGATTCGTAGGTGAATCCGGCCGGCAGGAAATCGGTGACCCCGGAGCCACCGGTGTCAAGCAACCCTGGGAAGTTCACACCCAGTCGCCAACACACCCGATCACCGGGGCCGAACGGCCCTGCGACGTTGGCATCCCAGGTCTGACCCGAGCCGTTGCCGCAGATGACCGGTGCGGCCGAAGGCGTCGCGATCTCCTTGAGGATCGAAAGTCCGCCCGCCGACTGGCCCGCCTCCGACTCATCCACGACCGCCCGGCCGTCGGCGTCAGCGGTCAAGTCGACCTGGTTGGTCCAGGAGTCGTTGGCCAGCACCGGCGTATCGTCGGCGAAACCCTCCTGGTAGAAGGCCCTTGCCCTGGTCGAGAAGGTGATCGTCCTGGTGTCGTTGGCGGACATGGATCCGAGTCCACCGATCAACGCAAAATCCCAAACCAGGGTGTAGGTCCCGTCAGAGTTCTCGGTGGCGCTCGTATACACGTGCGAGGGGGCGGTTCCTCCAGCGCAGTCCGGATCCCCCGCACCGAGAGGGCACAGCCCGTCTGGCACCGTGTCGGTGAGGACGATCCCGCTGACGGTGTTCACATACTCGGACGTCTCGACAAAAAGGGTCCAGACGCTGTCGTCGCCTTGGGTAATCGTCCCACTGTCGACCGACTTGTGGATCGAGACGTCTTCAGAACTCACGGTCTCCGTCGCGTCGTCCATGTAGCTCACCGAGTCACCGCTGTAGGTACCGGTGGCGACGGTGTAGTTGGTCAGCGAGATCTCGGTCCCGGTCTCCTCGGTGGTTGGACCGACATTGTTGTCGATGTTGGCCGCCTGGAGGCCGGACACCCCGGTTGGCTCCCCGCCGGTGGCTGCCGACCAATCCGTAGTGTTCTCGTTGGCCGGGATGGCCGCAACGTAGTGCAGGGTCATCGTCTCGCCAGCCGCCAGGTCGGCGGTGCCGAACTCCGCGAGGATGGCGGCCGAATCCCAGACGACGCGGGTATAGACCCCGGATGGCAGCGGTCCGGCCCCGTCGGGATCGACAACCAACGTATCGACGGAGGTCGGATCGACGCAACCCTCGCGGACCCCGGAAGGGATGGGAGGGGCATTGCCGGGGTT